>JAKPPK010000352.1 GCA_029547385.1 Candidatus Latescibacterota bacterium | reverse complement strand
TTCAACAGGTCCACTGGAGGGGATGAACAACAAGATAAAGACGATGAAGCGCCAGGCATACGGTTTTCGGGACATGGAGTTCTTCAAACTCAAGATCATGGCTCTTCATGAGACAAAGTACGCTTTAGTCGGATGAACCGGTATTATCCACCGTATAGTTGGTCTTCCCGGTTGCTGCTGTGTTGGAATTGCCAGCCCTGTCTCTCGCCGTGATCGAAACGGCATGAGCCCCATCGTTCCCAGCCCCGGCCGGGACATTCCATGTATAGGTCCAGTGCAGGTTGTCGGTCTTCGTCATTGCCGCACCGACAACCAGTGTCCCGATCGTTATCCTCGGCGGGGCGGACTCGTCGACCTGGTCGGCTTCGGTGAAGGTGGCCGTGATGATGACAGTATCGGCATCCCTGACGATTGCATCGGCATGGTTGTCCGAAAGGGCAACGGAAGGAGCCTGGGAATCCAGGCAATAGGTTTTCGTCACGCTCGCGTGCGCGGATTCGTTTCCAGCCGCATCGACGATCCAGGCTTCAAGGGAAATATTTCCATCGCTCCAGGTGTTGATCGCCCCGGCGAGGAACGTTCCCCGGTTGGCGATTCCCGCGCCCGCGGCAATCGCTTCACCGGATGTCGTCAGGGTATGGGCCGCGCCGTCAGTCAGCTTGATGTAGAGCGTGCCTGCTTCGTTTCCGGCGCCCGTGTTGGAAATACTCACCTTGAAGCTATTGAACGACCCCTTGAGAGCGGCATTGATGTGATCGGCAACATTCCCGGAGCCGCCCAGATTTGCCGCAATGGCAGTCTCGTTGATCAGGGGCGGAGCAGGAGGTGTTGCATCCATGACCCAGTTTCTCAGAGAATCCGCGGCAAGGGGGTTCGAGGCGCCATCCTGGATGCCGGAACCGTCCTTCCGCAGCGCCAGCTCGTAATACCCGTTCACGCCCGCCACCGAGCTGATATCGAGATGGTAGGTCTTTGCATCGGTATTTGTCAGCATTCCGGCCGTCAGCACGATATCCTCCGTGTTGCGCGTCAACTGGAAGTCGCTGATATCCACGCCGGTCACATCCACGGGGAAGGTGAAATCCACCGTCCCGACATTGGTGTTGCGAGGCGATGCCACAGGGCTGATTGTCGCACACAGAAGGGTTGAATCCTTTGTCCAGGTGCTGGTCGCATTGTCAAGCAGTCCATTCGCCGCAAGGTCGGTAATACCAGAACTTGCGCCTGTGAGCGTGAACACATACGCGCCATCGTCACCCGTCACCGAACTGAGATCGAGCGTGTAATCCTTTCCGCTTCCATTCACCGTCAAGGCCGCCAGAGACACCGGCGCCCCGTCGCGCGTCAGGGCAAAGCCGGCAATGCTCACGCCCGTGACGGTTTCCGAGAAGCTCACGCCCACGGTTCCCGCATGCGTGTTACGAGGCGAAACGACTGGTGCAAATGTGACGATCGACGGCGGCGTCGTTTCCTTGGTCCAACTGACCACCGTGCCTCCGGAAAGATTCGAGGCGGCATCGGTGATGGACGTGCCAACCGACTTCAGCGTCAGCACATACTGGCCATTTGCCCCCGTGACCGAGGAGAGATCGAGTGAGTAGTTCGTGCCGCTTCCGCTCAGCATGCCGGCGCTGAGGGTGATCGTCGTCGTCGAGGTCGTATACCGCGTCAACGAGAAATCGCTGATATCCACACCGGTGACATTTTCGGAAAACGTCAGACCGACCGTTCCGGCATGCGTGTTTCGTGGCGTGGCAACAGCTGCGAACGTGGCCGTCGGTGGCGCCGAATCCTTGGTCCAGGTGCTGAGCGCGTTGTCGACCAGGGCGTTCGTGGCGCTGTCCAGAATTCCCGAACCGGCTGCCGTCAATCTCAGTTCATATGCCCCGTCAACCCCTGTCACGCTGCTTAAATTGAGGGAATAATCCTTTTCGCTCCCGGTTACCACGAGGACGGCAAGGGATACAGGGATTCCGTCGCGCGTGAGGGAGAAATCACTGATATTCACGCCCGTGACGGTTTCCGAGAACGAAATGTTCACCGTGCCGGCGTCTGCGTTTCGAGGCGAGGAAACGGGTGCGAACGAGACGATCGTCGGGGGTGTTGTTTCAATAGTCCAGGTAACGATCGAGTCACTATTCAAAGCTCTATACGGCCAATTTCTCCCAACAATCCCCGACGTCGCGGCATTGAGTTTAAGCGTGTATTCTCCTGGAGACATTGCTACAAGGGTCAGGTCGAGTTCCCAAACAAGGTGATTCGTAATTTCCGTCAGAACAGCGGAGGTCAACGGCACATTCTCGATTCCATTCCGAGTCAATGTGAAATCAGAGAGAGTCACTGTTGGATCGTCAACAGCTTCAGAAAAAGTCACGTTCACATTGCCTGGGTTGGTGTTTCGAGGGGTCGTTACCGTGTCAAACACAGCTGTCAGAAGAGAATCATCTCTTGTCCACGTCACGGTGACATCGGCCCCCAACGCGTTCGAGGCCCCGTCTACGATTCCCGAAGTGGCCGCATTCAACTTCAGGACATAGTTCCCGTCAATCCCTGTCTCCACCAGGGTCAAATCAACTGTGTAATCCTTGCCGCTTCCACTTATCGCAAGGTTGGATACATCGACATTCGCCCCGTTTCGCGTCAGCGTGAAATCTCCGGCACTCACGCCGGTAACGGTCTCGGAGAACGTCAGGGAAACCGTCGTGACATCCGTCCTTCGGGGCGATTCAATGGCCCCGAACACAGCGGTCGGAAGAGTTGTATCCATGGTCCAGTTGCGAGTTGCATCGACGGCCAGCGTGTTCGTGGCGATATCGGTAATTCCCGAACCGGCGGCCGTCAGCTTCAGCGCATAAACGCCATCGCTCCCTGTGACCGTGGTCAGGTCGAGCGTATAATCCTTTCCGCTGCCATTCAGCGACAACGCGGCAAGAGAAACAGGCGTTCCGTCGCGGGTCAGCGAACAATCCGCGATATCGGCGCCGGTCACATTTTCCGAGAACGTCACGTTCACCGTTCCCACGACCGTATTCCGGGGAGAAGCGACCGTCGAGAAAGCCACGGTCGGAGGTGTGGCATCCATGGTCCAGTTTCTCCCGGCATCGCCGGCCAGCGCATTCGACGCCGCATCGATGATCCCTGAACCGGCTGCCGTCAGTGTCAGCACGTAAGCCCCGTCAGCTTCCGCTGTAGCGCCCAGACTGAGCGAATAGGAGGCGCCGCTTCCGCTCAGCGCCCAGCCGTCGCGGGCCAGCGGCAAGCCACCGTTGCGGGTCAGCGTGAAGTCGTTGATATCGACGCCGGTGACGGGTTCCGAGAAGGATACGTTCACCGAGTCCACGGCGGTCGTCCGGGGGGTGGATACCGCGGCAATCGAGCCTGTGGGAGGCGTTGTTTCCATGAACCACGTGCTGGTGGCACCGGCGGCCAAACCGAGCGAATCGCCGTCGATGATGCCCGAACCTTCGGGAATGAGGCTCAGGACATAGGTGCCGACAGTCCCCGTCACCGCGGTCAGATCGAGCCCATACACCGATGCCGGGCCGGCCGGCGGCGTCACGGACACACCGGAAATATCGACGGGGACGCCATTCCGGGTCAGCGTGAAGTCGTTGATATCGACATTGGTCACATTTTCGGAGAAGTTCACGTTCACCGTGCCGGCGTTGGTGTTCCGGGGCGTCGTCACCGCGGCGAATGCCGCGGTCGGAATATTCGAATCCCGTATCCAGGTTCGTGTCGCATCGGTGACGAGAGCATTCGAGATGCTGTCTTTGATGCCCGATCCGGCCGCAGCCAGGGAAAGCACATACGTGCCATCCGTTCCCGTCAGCGAACTCAGGGCGAGCTGATAGTTCGCGCCGCTTCCGGTCAAGCGCCAGGCGGCGATGGGCACATCTAGTCCGTCAAGCGTCAACTCGAAGTCGGCGATATCGACGCCGGTCACGCTTTCCGAGAAGGTCACGAAGACCGTTCCGACGTTGGTATTCCGCGGTGACGTCACCGCCGAGAAGGCAACCGTCGGCGGCGTTCCATCCATGGTCCAGGTGCTGGAATCGCCAGCGGCCAGGGAGTTCGTGGCGAGATCCTGGATACCGACAGGATTGATCTCCAGGAGATACGCCCCGTCATTCCCCGTCACCGATGACAGATCGAGCGCATACTCGCTTCCGCTCATTTTCACCACCGACAGACCCGAAAGATCGACCGGCGTTCCGTTGTGCGTCATGGTGAACCGAGAGATGTTCACGCCGGTGACGGCCTCTGTGAATGTGACGGTTACGGCCCCGGTGTTGGTATTCCGGGGCGAAGAGACCTCTGCGAACGCGACGATCGCCGGCGCAAAGGTGTCGCGCGTCACGCTATTGTCGATGGAAGATGACAGGGTATTGAACTTTCCGGGAGTGGCCGAGCTTTCCGCCCCGTTCGCGCTCACCGCCGCCTTGATCACTCCGTCGGACATCGCCCCGCTCAACTCGATTTTCACGTAATAGGTCGCGCCGGAACCGGTGACGGTCACGGTCTTCGTGCCGCCGGCCGTGGTTCCGGTCAGATCGATATCGGCATTGGTGAAACCGGTGACCGACTCGCTGAAGACGACGGTGAACGAGGCAATGTTACCGCCCGTCGGGTCGGACTGGTCGGCGGCCTGATTGATCGTCACGGTCAGCAGTGAGGTGTTCACCGTCAGCTCGTCTGTCGTCGAGTCACTTCCATTGTTGCCGGCCACATCGGTCGCGGAAGCGACAACGTTGTAGGTTCCGTCGACCAACGCAGGGCTGATGACATTGTCTGCGAGTATCCAGGTCCCGTTCGCATTGTTTGTCGCGGCGTATGTGGTTCCCCCGACCGTCACTTCAATGGGTGCTGACGTATCATCAATGGTTCCACCCAGCGCCGGCGTCGTATCGGTCGTCGTCAAGGCATTGACGGTGATCACCGGCGGCGCCGTGTCGCGCGTCACACTGTTGTCGGTGCTGGTCGAAGCCGAGTTGCCGTTGCCTGCCGCATCATGAGCGACGTTGGCGTTCACCTTCGCTTTGATGACGCCATCCGTCGGCGCGCCGCTCAATTCCACTTTGACGTTATAGGTCGTACCGGCACCGGTGACGGTCACGGTCTTCGTGCCACCGGCGGTCGTGCCCGTCAGATCGACGTCGGCATTGGTGAAGTCGCTGACGGGTTCGTTGAACACCACCGTGAACTCGGCCGTGTTGCCGTTGGTCGGGTCGGCCTGGCCGGCCTTCTGGTTCAAGGTCACGGTCGGTCCTGTGACATCACCCGACGCGTCGATCAACAGCAGGTTATTGGAAATATTCCCTGCTCTGTCACTGACATTGGCCGTCACATCATCGGCGAAGGATGAACCACCGGCGCCACCCGTGATCGTCAAGACGGAATTCGTGCCATCCCAGGAATATCCGGGGAGGTTCGACGCTTTCGCCGTGATGGCAGCTTCAACAGCGGTTTTTCCGGCAGCGGAAATTGCCTCGTTGAAAACGAGGTCTCTCGTTTCGCCGGCTGGAATGAGATAGACCGTCAAGCCATTTCCAAGCTTGGTGACCGTCGGAGGCGTGTTGTCGATTGTGTATGCCGTGTTGCCGGTTGCGGCTGCATTGGAGTTGCCGGCACGGTCCGTTGCCGCGATCGAGACGTTGACATCCCCGTTTCCTGCCGGGACATCCCAGGAATAGGTCCAGACGAGGTTGCTCGACTTCGCCATCGGCGCGTTCGTCACGGCTGCCCCGATGGTGATCGTCGGAACGGAGGTCTCGTCGATCTGGTCGGCCTCGGTGAAGGTGGCGGTGATGACGACGGTATCCGCGTCGCGAACGATCGTGTCGGGGTGATCATCCGTAAGCACGACGGCCGGTGAAATCACATCCAGACCATAGGTTTTCGACACGGTCGCGTGGTCGGACTCATTCCCCGCACCATCGATGATCCAGGCCTCGATGCCGAGGTCGCCGTCGACGAACAGATCGATGGCCCCCGCGATGAAGGTGCCGCGAGCAGCTGCGCCCGCGCCCTGGGCTATGGGTTCGCCCGCGGTCGTATAGGTATGCGGCGTTCCGGCACTGTCAGACAGCTTGATATACAGCGTGCCGGCCTCGTTGTCCGCTCCGGTATTGGCGATCGACACCTTGAAATTGTTGAAGCTGGTCCAGAGGGCGGCGTTCACATGATCCGCCCTGTTGCCCGTTCCCCCGAGGTTGGCGGTGATAGCCGTTGCGCTGATGACGGGAGCCCCGGGCTTTCCATTGTCGATGGTGTATGAGGTCTTGCCGGTCGCGGCGGAGTTCGGATTGCCGGCGCGGTCCTTCGCGGTGATCGAGACGGCCTGCGCCCCGTCGTTGCCCGCAGGCACGTTCCAGGTGTAGGTCCAGTGCAGGTTGTCGGTCTTCGTCATCGCCGCATCCGTCACGACCGTTCCGATCGTGATCGTC
>JAKPPK010000348.1 GCA_029547385.1 Candidatus Latescibacterota bacterium | reverse complement strand
AACGGAACAAATGCTCGCTGAATCAGCGCCACGCGAATCGTTGACGCCATGGGTTCTCCACTCCATTCCGGGAACGTTGCGGGGCAGCCGTCGCAGGTCATGTGCAGATCGGCCGGGACACGGGTATCTTGAAAAGTACCGCCTGCGTTGCCGGGCCACCAAGTGGCCTGCCGTAAAGGTTCTATAGCTCTCTCCCCCTCCCCTCTTGCCTCATTGCGTTGCCTGCCCGGCGCTGGCTACATTGAAAACGACCCATGGACTGCGGCTTCAAGCCGTCCTCAGAATCCTTCACGAAAGGTGATACGCGAAACCCATGTCTGTGCAACCTCTACGTACCGCCGAAATCACGGCAGACCCAATGTGTGCGGCGATGGAGCTGCGTCTGCCTTCCGGGGAACACGTTGTGTTTCGACCGCTGCGCGCCGAAGATGCGACCTTGCTTGGCGACTATTTCACCAGTCTGACCCGCGAGACTACTCGTTTTTACGGACCTCATGCATTCGATCAGGCAACGGCAGATCAGCTCTGCGGGTCCATCAATTACGACGACACTATCCGTTTCGTCGCCTTGACACGCGTTGATGGCAGGGAACAGATAGTCGCGTATTTCATCCTCGTCCTCGGAACAAGTGAATCGGACGGCAAACGGTATGCTGATGTGGGAATCCGGCTGGACCCGGCGCAGGATTGCACATTTGCCCCGTCAGTTCGCGAGCAGTTCCAGAATCAGGGGCTGGGCACCCCGCTTTTCAGGCACGTCATTCACGTGGCCCGGAGACTGGGCCGGCGGAAGATGGTCCTGATGGGTGGAGTTCAAGTCCTGAACACGCGCGGCATCCATTTCTATGAAAAACAAGGTTTCCAGCGGGTAGGCGGGTTCGAAGGACCTCCGGGCATCTTCAGTCAGGACATGGAATTGGATCTTCTTCTGGATTCCTGAGCCCGCGCGCTTACCTCTCCCGACGCGCGACGAAGTCTGAGGGTACTCGCTGATGCACTTCGTGGAATGTGACACTGTGTCCGGTGCGGAGATCTACCAGCTCACGGATGGTCCCCGCCCCGCGGACAACATCTACGGTGAACAGCCCTATTCCTCTCCCTGCGGAACTCGTATCGCGGTCCGGTATTACCCGCACGAAGGAACAGACGGCGGGTTATCCATCCTTGATCTCGTGGACGGGTCGTTGCACCCCGTCCTCAAAAAGATGCCCCGTTTCCCGGCGTTCCACGCGTGGGGCGAATACCTGTATTTCCAGGAATACGTCGGGGAGGAAATGCTTCTGCGGCGGTGTCATTACGTCAACACGACTATGGAAGACGTGTTGGTGCTTCCCGCGACTGGGAGCCAACTCAGTTACGGAACTGTATCGCCTGATGTGCAGTATTACGCGGTCAACTCACATCCTGACAGCACGTCCTCGCGACTCCTCCTTTTTGACCTCGTAGATGGGGTGCATTCCGTTCTTGCCGAAAGCAGCGCGCAA
Source organism: Candidatus Latescibacterota bacterium (assembly GCA_029547385.1). GTDB lineage: Bacteria > Latescibacterota > MWCZ01 > MWCZ01 > MWCZ01 > MWCZ01. Next base: position 775 of record JAKPPK010000348.1, on the reverse strand, counting down.
TGGTTCAAGCACGAGCAGTTTTCACGGGACGGCCGGGACGCAATTCTCATTCAGGCAAACAGCGCAGATGTCTCCGTTGTGAATCTTGGCGTGGTGTATCCCTGCGGCGGCGAGATTGAATGGCTGCCGGTGGATTCCCGTCCCCTGGTTCCAGTGGGGAAATGGCCGGGCAGGGATCGTTACACGCCGAGGTGTACGGGGCATGAAGCCTGGATTGGAAAAACAGATCGCGTGTTCCTTTCGACGGCGTATGATTCGTCTTCAATGACAAACGTGTGGAGCGTTTCTCTTTCCGACGAACAACCCGCAGCCGCATGTGTGGGAGAACATGTGTTCGGGCACGTTGCGACATCAGGTTGCGGCCGGTTCTGGATCGTGGACGCTCCGTCTGAGGAAGGTATCCCGATCTACATCGGTTCCTTTGCCACAGGTTCGAACAGCAGGCTTTGTTTCAGCCGAACCGTTCACGACGGCCAACAATGGTCTCATACGCACCCGTATTTCACCGCCGACAACCGTTGGGTGATCTTCACCTCCAACCGATCCGGGATCCCCCAGATTTACGGCGCCCGCCTGGCAGACGGGTTCCTCTCAAGCCTTTGAAATCTGTTCGGCAAAATACCACTTGCCGATATGCCGTCATTCCGCGCTTCCTCGCACTCTCACGTCAAATAATCCCCCCTGACCAGACCGTAACAGCGCGTGGAACGCCACTTCCATCGGCATACCCCTGTCGAACCAGGGGAGCGGTCGAGAGCATGGTATTAGTGCATCG
>JAKPPK010000319.1 GCA_029547385.1 Candidatus Latescibacterota bacterium | reverse complement strand
GCGGTGGGAAGTACAGGTGCGAGGTGCTTGGATGGCAGCTTGACAGCGGTCGGGAAGGCAACCACGACATCGCGCCGAAGACCGTGAAACCGCTGCCTACGGAGAGCCCGTTAGAGGAGGACGACGAGCAGGCAGCGAAAGTCGGTGGAGGAATGAGCGATATGAGCAACCAAGGAAGTGAGGGTTTCGGAATGAGCGAAGCGAATGGAGAATACCATCCACTGTCTGGGTCGGCTTTCCCCCCAGTGCTGGATGCTTGCTGCGGAAGTCGGATGTTCTGGTTCGACAAGGCGGACCCGCGATGTCTGTACGTGGACAAGCGGCGGGAGACGTGGGCGATTGACAGAGGGACGCCCGGAACGGTTGGCCGCAAGCCTATCGTGGTGAACCCGGACCAGATCGCGGATTTCACCGCGCTGCCGTTTCCCGATGGCACGTTTGATCACGTTGTCTTTGACCCGCCGCACGTTGAGCGGAGACAGGGGACGGGGATCATCGAACAGAAGTACGGATGGCTCGACGGCGACTGGCGCGACATGCTCCGCAAGGGGTTTGCCGAGTGCTTCCGTGTCCTGCGACCGGGCGGAACGCTTATATTCAAGTGGGCGGACACAGACCACCCGTTGAGTGACGTGCTGGCATTGACGGATGAACGCCCGTTGTACGGGCACAGAAGCGGGAAGAAGGCGGGGACGCACTGGGTAGCGTTCTTGAAGCCGAACGACGATTTGAGCGGCGCGTAGTCGCGTCCGCTCGAAATGCTGGTTGGGCGTTGCCCCATCCTCGCCAGCATCAACAACAACACGGGGCAGGAGATAGAGAAATGAGTGGAGATATGAGCATCAAGGCGACGTTGATTTGCCTGTGCGTCGCGGGCGCGACGCTCTCGGGATGCGGGTTTCTTGCGGATGCGCCGGAATCCTCCGGGTTCGACGGTTGGGGTGAGAAGCGCGTCATGACCGACGATGACGGCAATGAGTACCTGGTAGAACACGATTCGGGTGTCTTTTTCAATGTCACCCGCATTCCACCAAGAAAGGCGGTGGAGAAA
>JAKPPK010000316.1 GCA_029547385.1 Candidatus Latescibacterota bacterium | reverse complement strand
TAGCCGTAATATCCCAGATACGCGACAACAAACAGGTAGACGACTACGATGACGGTAAGGATTGCGAAATTGTCCATCTGGTATCCCCCGAGGAATCAATGGTGTTTCGATCGTCTGCGTTCAATCGTGAACCACGTGGTGTCAACACGGAGTCAGTTCTCCGCGGTCGCCTTTTTCTCGTCCTCCGCCCAGGTGACGTCCTCGGGGTACACAGGTTCGTCGCCCTTATCCCAGTTTTTCGCGCCGTAATAGACGCACAGGATCGTGCTGAGGATGCACAGAACGTAGGCCAACCAGATCTGCGGGTCCGCAATTCCAAGCATACCGTTCTCCCTTCGTGTGCGGTGGGCGACCCCGGCGAACTGCCGGCGGCAACCCGTTTGTTGACGGACGCAGCGCAATGGCGCGACAACCCGGAGCGGAAACCGTAGGCATGTGCACGCGCGTGCAGTCAGCAGGGCGACTTTCGCGCATGCACTCGCGGCTGCCGTACGAAAAACCTTTCGCGAGCGGACGCGTCATGCGTATGAAAGATTGAACGCGGCGAAAGAATACGCAGGAATGTGCGCCCGCGCAAACCGGGCGGGTTCCCTGAAGCTCCACGAGGCGCTCAGAAGGACGGCCGGTTGCGTACACGACGGGAGACAGGGACCGCGTTTTCCCGTCGCCGGCACGCGGCGATGCACCATCACAGACGGGGTGGAAATGCCGCACGCGAAGCCGCGAAGAACACGAAGAGAGGGGTGAATCGTCCTTTGCTGGGGGCAGACAGGAATGTCCGCCCCACCCTGTGCGAAAGGGCTCGGCACGAAAGCCATGGCATCTGTGGGCGATTTCGTTCTTCGCCCTACGCCGAACGCGCCCGCCACCTTTTCGCGTTCTTCGCGGCTTCGCGTGCGCCCTCTTTGTCCCTGCCCTGGAAAAATCCCGTACCCGGATTGAAACATTTTGCCGAAAAACCCTTGACACGAAGACGTTGCATTGCCTCACCTGATAGAACCGGAAAGGGGATAACGCAGGGTGCTCTGGTCCGGCGGATGGAGGAAAAACACCAGCGAGCACCTGCAAAGCGGCCCCGGAAACCGGAGCGAACACCGCGGGACACGAAACGCTTCCGCGATCCGGGCTGCGCGCCGACGAAACGCAGGGCAGTGCTCCCCGCGGGTTGTGAGACACTGCGCCACTGCGTACCGTCATGTAGGTTGGATTTGCAGCCGGATGCCGCTGCGGGAAGCCGCAACGTGCCTTCGGATGCACGTTCGAACGAAGGGGTTACCAATGCCACGCCCTCCGAACATTCTGCACCTGTTCTGTGATCAACTCCGGGCGGACGCGATCCATGCGCTCGGGAACGGAGTGATCAGGACGCCGGCCATAGACCGGCTCGTGCGGGAAGGCACGTCATTCCAGCGGGCGTACACACCCTCACCTGTCTGTGTTTCGGCGCGGTGTTCCATGATTTACGGGCAATACCCGCTCCACACCGGTTGCTACGACAACGCGCCCATGCCGCAGGACGGCCGTACCTCATTCATGGGCGCGCTGACGGAGGCGGGTTACCGCACCCACGGGATCGGGAAATGCCATTTCTACCCCGATCGCGCGAGCCTGCGAGGATTCCAGACGCGGGAAAGCCAGGAAGAGGGTGTGGCTTCGCCCGAGCAGGACGACTACCTCGTCTGGCTGCGGGCGAACGGTTATGAGCATCTTACGGACCCTCACGGTGTCCGCGGGGAAATGTATTACACACCACAACCGGCGCAGATGCCGGCGCGGCTGCACCCGACGCAGTGGATTGGCGACAGAGCCACGGCGTTCCTCTCCGAGCCGGAACGAAAGAGAGAACCGTGGTACCTCTACGCAAGCTTCATTCACCCGCACCCGCCGTTTGCCCCGCCGGTGCCGTGGCACAAGCTCTACCGCGCGCCACTCATGCCGTTGCCGAACGTTCCGGCTGAGTACGAAGCGTTGCACATCTACATAAACCGCTATCAGAACAGGTACAAATACCGCGACCAGGGCATTGACCAGAACCTTCTGCGGGCGATCAAGGCCTATTACTACGGCGCCGTGTCGTTCATCGATTACCAGGTGGGGCGGATTCTGGCCGCGCTCGACGAGACGGGGCAACTGGAAAACACGCTGATTGTGTTCGCATCGGACCACGGCGAGTATCTGGGAGATTACTACTGTTTCGGGAAGCGTGGCATGCATGACGCCGC
>JAKPPK010000301.1 GCA_029547385.1 Candidatus Latescibacterota bacterium | reverse complement strand
GTCAACCAGCGGGTAATACTCCGGGTGATTGCGGTACCGGCTTACAGGAAAGTAGTGGTAGACGTTGTGGCCGTGCCGCATGTACGGAAACTCCAGGCCACCCGATGAAAGCCGGTGCCGCGCCTGCCACGGCGCAGAAGGCCCGCTCAGAAAGAAGAAGGGGAAAGGGGGTCGGACGGTGCGGTCTACAGGGCCCACTTCGACTGTCTGGCGCCGCGGGATGTCCTCAAAAAGCTGGTTCTCCATGCCCCAGATTACGCCCAGCTCACGGGTCAGTAGATCGTACACGGCGTTTGACGTGCCAAGGGCAGTCGGTCCCGCGAGCACCAACCGGGCCTGTTCTCCCTCATACGTCAGCACCACGCGATACGCGTTCGCTGGCAGCCCCGGTTCGATGAGCCCCGCTCGTTTGACGAATTCCGTCTGCCCGACATGTATCTGCGGACCGTCATTGAAGGCCAGCGTGTCCTGAACCGCCGGCAATGACGCGCCAGACATTACTCCGATCACGCGTATCAGGTCCCGCACCGCCTGATTGTTCACGCCTTTGTCAAACGGGCGATCGATTTCCGGCGCGGTCACGATTTTCGCAATGGCACGCCCGTTCCGAGCAATGACGAAACTGTCGGATGCTGCGCAAACCCCGCAGTGAAGGAGCAGAAATGCCACCATGGTTCGCGCATGCATCACGTCACCTCACCTCCGACCAGCCGGTCGGCAATCTCCACAAAGATCACTTGAGGGGCATCCGGGGACAACCGCAATGAGAGAAGCACGCGTGATAATGCTAATTATGTCTAGTTGACTCCGGTCCATTGCTCACACTTCTGACGCTGCCTTCGATCCGAACGCAACCCGGGAGACGAAAAACACCAGCCCGATGAACGCCACGAGCAACACCCCGTACGCCGCGGCGACTTCCAGTCGGTACTCGCGGTATTCCCCGAAAATCGCCATGGATATCGGCTGGTTTGCCGGAACCCAGAGCAACACGGACGCAACGAATTCCCCGAGGGCAGTTACGAACGCAAGCATCGCCCCCCCGAGAACGCCCGGAGCAATGAGGGGAAGCGTGACGCGACGGAAACGCAACCACCATCCGGCGCCGAGGCTTCGCGCGGCTTCCTCAAGCGAGGGGTCGATCTGGGCGAACGCGCTTTGCGCGGAGCGGGCAACCACGGGAAGGTTTCGAACGAAATAGGCGAGGGGCAGTAACCAGACCGAACCCGCGAGAACCTGCCCGAAGCTGAAGACGTTTCCGGTGCTGAACGCGGTAAGAAGATTGACAGCTACCACCGTCCCCGGAAGCGCCCACGGCA
>JAKPPK010000250.1 GCA_029547385.1 Candidatus Latescibacterota bacterium | reverse complement strand
GAACCGCATCGCCTCGGCGAGATCGGCCTTGAACTCGCGCACGAGGTCATCCCACCCGGCGTTTTTGTTGCGTGCGACTCGCTGGAAGGCTCGTTCAAAGGCTTTTCCGGCGTTCACATACCCGGACGCCACCCACGGATTGGAGCATCCGATCGCCGAGATTTCCACGCAGGAACCGGCCATGTAGTTGACGGCTTCTTCGCGGCTTGCGCCGTCCCGCATCAGCCCCGGCACGATCACTTCGTCGTTGAACACTGCCGGAAATCCGATCCCCGTGCCCATAAGTTCCACCGCCCGGCGCATGACATCGCGGTTCAGGTTCCTGTGCCAGCTTACGCAGAGCGCAGGATGAAGCATCTGGAGATCGCGCGACACCTCGAGGCACAGCAGGCTGAGTTCGTTGGATGCGTCGGAGCCATCCGCGTGCTGCCCGCCGACAAAGAGAGTCTGCGGCGTTGAATAGGGGTCGAACTCGTTGAACTTGAGCAGCAGGCAGGTGAGGATTTCGTACGCGTCCTCCCGGGAGAGCCGCCCGGCACGCACATCCGCCTCGTAATACGGGTACAGGTACTGGTCTACCCGTCCGGGGCAGAAACAGCCGTGCCCGCCGCCGAGCTCTTGAGCGATCCAGAGGTGGATGAACCAGAGCGTCTGCGCGGCTTCGTGGAAGGTTCGCGCCGGCCAGGCAGGCACGCGGCGACAAATTTCGGCGATGCGGAGCAGTTCCTCGCGCCGTTCGGGGGTTGCGGTGGCCGCCAGTTCGCGGGCGTGCGTGGCGTAGCGCCGGGCCATCCGCATTGCGCCGGACAACACCTCCAGCGCGGCGTGGCAAAACGCTCGTTCCTTCTCAGTTGTCGCGCGTGTCAGCCGTTCGCGAACCTCGCGTCGGATTCCGTTGAGGCCCTTCCTGAGCACAGCCGGGTAATCGGGCGTCATGTGACCGGTCATCGCGCCTGCCACATGGCGGCCTTCGGCGACCGACTCATGCGCATCGGGCGAAATGAGTTTCTTCAATATGTCGCCCAATGGATCACCAAAGGTACTACCTGCGATACGTTCACGTTCCGCTTTTTCCTCGGGCGTCATCTCGCGCCGTTTGATCCGGCCGACGATCAGTTCGTCGTCGTTGATCTCGACGGGGAGGTTATCCATGAGGTACGCAAACACGCCGGCATACCGTGCGTCTATCGGGAGGCTCTGATGCCCGGCCATGTAGCGGTGCCAGAGCATCTCGCGATCCACCTGCCCCCCGCGCTGATCGAACTGCCACTTTCGGAGCCGCGCGATGCGTTCTGTACGCAGAATCGGCTGTATCACTCCAATTCCTCCGGAGACGTCCGTTCACATCTCTTCGTGTTTTGTGCGTGCGATGATGTGGTCCTGCATCGTCTTGTCCAGCAGGCAGAAGCGCATGCTGAAACCCGACACCCGGACCGCGATATGCGAGTAGGCCTCGGGGTTCTCCTGTGCGCGGCGCAGGGTGGCGCTGTCGATCACGTTGAACTGCATCTGCCCCACGCCTTTGTCAATCGCCGTTTGAACGACATCAAGGACCTTGTCCAGCGACACTTCGTCCAGCAGTTTCGGGGCGATCTCGATGATCGCGGATGACGAACCCGCAGCGTGTTCGTGGGGCAACGTCATCAACGAACGCATCAGTGCCGTCAGCCCCTCCACGTCGCGCCCCTGTTGCGGGGAGACGCTGTACGCCAGCGGATCGTGCGCCTTGCGCCCGTCCGGGGTGGCATTGGTGGCGCGCCCGCAGTCGAGATGCCATACGAATGAGAACAGGTGCGCATGGAACGACCCACCATGCGGCGTGGTGTACGTGGCCATGTGATCGCAGTAGTGGTGGGCCGCACGTTCCACCCACCGGTCCACGTCGCCGTTCCCGTTTCCGTACTTCGCGAGCCTGTGGATCACCTTCTGCCGGAGTTTCTCCCGTTCCTCCCCTTCCCAGTTCGCCTTGAGCGCTTCCAGCAATTCGTCGGGGGAGACGCTTTTCTCCTTGAAGACGAGCTGGTCCACCGCATACAGGGAGTCACCGACATTGGGCAAGCCTATCGCGCAGGTGGAATGGTAATGGTAATGCGCCCCGCCGTCGGTCATATCCTTCCCGCGCGCTATGCAGTCGTCGGTCAGGATGGACGTGTAGGGCAGCGGAAAGCGGAAAGGTTGCGCCAGGTCGCCCTGGTTCGAAAGCTCCACCGCGTGCCGGGCGAAATGCTCGAGCTGAAGTTTGTAAGCGTTCCAGAGCGCTTCGATGTCAGGCATGTCCGCAAGAGTCCCCGTCTGCGGTCCGATCTGTTCGCCGGTTGCGAGGTCCTTCCCGTCGTTCATCGCCAGTTCGAGGCACTTGGCCACGTTCATCATGTGGCTTACCGCGTGGGGGTTCGTTTTCCCCGGAATCGTCACCTCCACGCAGCCTATGATGGCGTACTGGCGGGCATCCTCAACAGGAATCCCCTTCTCCACAAGGGCCGGAACAATCGCTTCGTCGTTGAAGAAGAACGGCACGCCTCCGCCCCGCCTGATCAACCGGAATGCGGATTCGAGGAGCCTTCGCGGGGTGCCCCGGTGGACTCTCACAGATAGGCAGCGAATCAGATTCACCCGCCACATCGCTTCAAGGAACAGGTAAGTGAGTTCGTTCGTTGCGTCCGTTCCATCCGGGTTCTGGCCGCCGATGGTGGCCTGCTGGACGTCGTAGCTCTTGTAGAGTGCAAGATGGAAGGCTTCGAGCAGTTCCAGCGCTTCGTCTTCTGTGATTCGCCCCTCTTCCCTGTCGGCGGCGTAGAACGGATAGAGGTACTGGTCGTAACGGCCGAAAGAGTTTGCGTTAATCCCGTCTTCCCATCCCATGATCAGATGGCAGAACCAGAGTGATTGAACTGCTTCGTGAAACGTCCGCGCGCCGCGGGCGGGTACTCTCTCACAGATGTCGGCAAGACGACGGTACTCTTCCGCCTGAAGAGGGTCGCTTTCGCGCGTGGCCAGGGCTCGCAGCTCCTCGGCATACCGCATTCCGAGTTCGCACGCCGCTGCCGCGATAAGCCTCACGCTGTGGAGCCACAGTTTTCTTTTCTGATCGTCCGGCTTCCACGGTTGGAGTCTGGCGATCTCGCCGTCTATCTGTTCAAGGATCGCATGGAAGCCGTGCCGCAAAACCCGTTCGTATCCCGGAACGGTATGCCCTTCGCTCCCACCGCCGCCGAAATAGACGCCTGCCCGCGTGTCACGGGATATGTAATCGGGTGTTTGTGGCCAGAAATGAGGGATTACGCGAGGGTGTTCGCGCCAGTAGTCGATTGCGTCGAAAACCTTTTGTTTCCACTCGTCCGGGATACTCAGATTCTGGACGTGATTACGGAGCGCTTCTCTGCGTTCGCCGTTGGTGAGATTATCAAATTCCAGCCACCCGATTCCCCGGAAGGATTCGTGCTGCTGATACCCCAGGATCAATTCGCCTTCGCGGATCGTTACGGGGTAGTTCCTGATAACATGTGCCAGTGCCGCCGCCTGGCGGAACAGCGGCGGTTGCCCCTCGGTCTGCTTCATGCTTTCGGCAACCAGCCACGCCCGCGGGGCGTAATGGTCAGCCCATGTCGCGTCGTTGAGAACGTAATCGCGCAACCGTTCCACGCGCGGTGAAAGGTCAATTCCGTACGCGCCCTGAATTACTTCTTCGTCACGGCCGAGGGTGGGCATAGGAGCATGCATCTCCGTTGTGGAAGGCGCTAACTGCGCGTTACCGGCACTCCGCGTTCGGAGAAACGGCGTATGATTGCCGAAATGTCTTCATCAGCAGGCGGGTGCGTTCCATTAATAAGATACCGTTTTCCGAATTCCTGGTATTTGCTTTCCGCAAGTCTGTGGTAGGGCATCAGGTGAATTGCTTCAAGGCGGGGATTACCCCAGAGCGACGCACAGAAATCGATCAGGTTCTGGATGGCGTCGGGCGAGTCGTTCTGCCCGGGGATGACAGGCAGCCGCAGCCATACTTTGGGGCCGTTTTCGTCCCGAAGAAGGCGTTGTAGATTTCGCAGTATGCGCCGGTTCGACACACCGGTCAGTCGCCGGTGTGCGCGTTCGTCTATCATTTTTATGTCGAAAAGGACCAGATCCGCGAGGGCTGTCACTCGATCGAACACCGTATGGCCCGCATAACCGGACGTATCCACTGCCGTGTGGAGGCGGGAATCGCGAGCCAGGCGAAGCAGCGCGGCGGAAAACTCCGGTTGCATGAGCGGCTCGCCGCCCGACAGGGTTATCCCGCCGCCGGAGCGCTCGTAGAACATGCGGTCCTTCTCCACTTCGGACATCACCCACGCGGCAGTGACCTCTTTGCCCGCAAGTTCAAGTGCACCGGTTGGGCATTCCGTCGTGCACGAGCCGCACCGTACGCAGAGACCCCGCTGGAACACGTGCCTGCCGTCGACGATCGCGTGGCCCTCATGCGTGCACACGAGCGTGCACTGACCGCATGCGATGCATTTCGCCGGAATGAAACCCACGTCGGGTTCGGTTTCCATGGATTCGGGGTTATGGCACCATACGCATCGAAGGGGGCAGCCTTTCAGAAACACGGTCGTGCGGATTCCCGGACCGTCGTGGATCGAAAACGTCTGTACGTCGAAGATCCTACCTTTGACGGCAGTGCTCGGGATCTGAGAGTCACTTTTGTGGGGATGTTCGGGAGAGTGCATGGGTACCGCGTGTGAGTGTGATTGAGAACCGGCTCCATCAAATATAGCGAAGCGTTCGAAAAGAGCGAACCCTTGGACCAAACGCCATTTTCGTTAGAGTACGTACGGAAGGTTTCCGCGCCGATGGATTTTGGAGGGGAACGTGACAGATAGAGAACGAGTTCTCGCAATCATGCATCACCAACCGGTGGACGGAGTAGTGTGGCAACCGCGCATAGACCACTGGTACTATACGAATAAGCGCGCAGGAACGCTGCCAGAACGATACCGGGACATGTCTCTGTACGAGGTGTACGTCGACCTCGATTGCTCCATCCGGGGATACGAGTTCTACAACCCGTGTATCAGCCGTGTGTACGATTCCTCGGTGTCCTTCAGGGTTGTCGAAGACACTCCACACCGTCGCGTCCGTCTGTGGGAAACCCCGCTTGGAGTGCTCACCGAGGTGGAAGGGAAGACGGCGGAATCGAGCCTTCTTACCGAGTTTCCGGTGAAATCGATTGCTGACCTCCGGATTGTTCGGTATACGCTGGAAGCGCTGAATTTCGAGTTCAGTGAAGAACGGTTCTGGGAAGCCGAGAAACTGGTCGGGGACAGAGGAGTCGGTTCGGTGTACAACCTCCGTACTCCCCTCATGAGGCTGTTCATCGAATTCATGGGATTTGAGAACACCATCGTTGCCCTCCATGAGTTCCCGGAGGAAATGGACTCGTTCATTCGTTTCCTTGAAGAAGACGACCAGAAGTACATAGACGTGATCAAGAAAAGCCCTCTGCCGTTGCTCAATTTCGGAGACAACGTGGATTCGAACATGCTGCCGCCGTCACTCATGAGGAAATACGCGCTTCCCTATTACAGGCGTCGAACCGCGGAACTCCGTGCGGCGGGGAAGGCCTCGTACCCTCACTGGGACGGTGCGCTCAAAGGTCTGCTTCCTTTTGTGCGAGAGTGCGGATTTGACGGGTACGAAGCGTTCACCCCCACCCCGATGGGTGACGTGTCGCTTGATGAGATCGCGGAAGCGATGGGGCACGACTACGTTCTTATTGACGGGATCCCCGCAACACATTTCATCCCGCCTTTCACCCGGGATGACGTTGAGGAATTCGCGACGCTTGTTCTTCAGACGTTCGCTCCGAGTCTCATACTCGGTATTTCTGACGAATTGCCCCCCTCAGGGGATATTGAGAGCGTACGGCGCGTCGCGGAGATTGTGCGCAGTTTTCGTATTTCCAAATAATTCAGACCAACCGCCGCACACTACGAAGAGGCCGAGATGACAGGCGTATCCTCACCGCAGATTACGACGCACGATCGGCAGGTGCTCCGCGATCTCGCAAAGGAAATCCGTGATATCGCGCACAGCGATGAAAACCTCGAAAAGAAAGACGCGTGGTACGCTCACAACGACCTGAAACCTCGACGGCCGCTGGTGTTGATAGAATCGTTTCCGGCAACGGATGAACTGGTAACGGACGACATATTGAGTTGCCGCGATGACTGGGCACGGAAACAAGAGAAGCACCTTCGAACAACGATCTATCACTTCCGGAACATTCGCGACGATGACGTTATTGAACCATACCTCACCTGGAATTGGCATGTTTCCGCAGGTAATTACGGTGTAACCTCAACGCGTCACGACAGCGACAAAATTCAACGGGTCGACGGTAAGGTCGTCGGGAGTTACTCCTGGGAAGCACCGGTCAAGGACTTGGACGCGGACTTCGGCAAGCTCAAACCGCGCGTTTTCTCCGTGGATCGCGAATCGTCGCTTCTCGAAAGGGATCGCCTGGAGGACGTGTTCGGTGACATCCTCGGTGTGAGGCAGCGGGGTGGGTACTGGTGGACTACCGGAATGACAATCATTGCCATCGATCTCATCGGCCTGGAGAACCTCATGCTGGCGATGTACGACAACCCGGCAGGGCTGCACCGGCTCATGGGGTTTCTGCGGGATGATCACATCGCGTTCGCGGAATGGTTGGAAAAAGAGGGGCTGCTGTCACTCAATAACGAAAACGATTACATCGGCTCCGGAAGCAGAGGATACACGCGCGAACTTCCTCAAAAAGACTGGAAGCCGGGCGGCAAAGTACGGACCAGGGATTGCTGGGTGCTTTCCGAGTCTCAGGAAACGGTCGGCGTCGGCCCCGGCCAATTTGAAGAGTTCATCTTCCCGTATCAAAAAGACGTCGTGGAACGATTCGGTCTCTGCTATTATGGATGCTGTGAACCGGTTCACAGCCGCTGGCATGTGATCAAGAAGTTCAGCAATCTGCGGAGCGTGTCCGTTTCCCCGTGGTGTGACGAGGAAATGATGGGAGAAGCGCTTGCGGGAAAGTACGTGTATAGCCGCAAACCGAATCCCACGCTTATCAGCACGGACGTGTTCGACGAAAATGCGATTAGGAACGACGTGGCAAAAACCCTTCGCTGCGCCCGCAAGTGCAGTGTTGAAATTGTCATGAAGGACGTACACACTCTCGCTGGAGATCCAATGCGGGCAGCGCGTTGGGTCGAGCTTGCCCGGCAGGCAATTGATCTGGAATGGGGGAAATGATCGAGCCGCAGCGTAGGGATCAGGCCAACTGACTGGCGAACTTGGTGACTTCGTCGGCCGTGGGCAGGGCCGGCTGCGCACCGCGCCGTGTCACAGAGAGCGACGCGGCGGCGCAGGCGAATTCAACGGCTTCCCTCGGGGGTGCGTTTCTGGCAAGTGCAACCGCAAACGCGCCGTTGAACGCATCTCCCGCGGCGACCGTGTCGACGGCCGGAACGCGGCGGGCAGGCACGTGCAGCGACTCATCGTCGGTCATCAGGAGGGCTCCCGCCTCTCCCATCGTAACCACCACGTTCCGGGCTCCCATCCTGCGCAAAGCGTTCGCCGCGTGTTCAGCGTCTGAAACATTTTGCACTTCGATTCCCGAAATCCGCGCTGCTTCGGTCTCATTGGGGGTAATCCAATCCACGTCCGCAAGCAATTCCGGACCCAGGACCGTGGCGGGTGCGGGATTAAGGATCGTCCTGACGCCTATTGAACGGGCAGTCCGCAAGGCGAATGCGACCGTCGGCAGAGGCGTCTCCAGTTGCGTGAGCAAGACGTCGGCATTCTGGAAGACACCGGACGCATCTTCCACGTGCTGCGGGGTCAGGCGTGCGTTGGAACCAAGAGCCACAACGATGGAGTTCTGGCCCGTCTCACTCACCCATATCATCGCCACCCCGGAAGCAGCCTCAGTATCACGCGCGATTGCTCCCACCCGTATCCCCTCAGCTCTGAACCTTTCAATGGATGCTTCCCCGAACGAGTCTACGCCGATATTCGCGATGAGTGTGACGGTAGCTCCAAGGCGCCTGGCAGCTACCGCCTGATTCGCGCCTTTCCCGCCGGCATGAATCTGGAAGTCAAGACCCAGCAGAGTCTCACCGGGCCGGGGCAATTCGGGAACGCGGACAACAAGGTCGGTATTGGAACTGCCCACGACTACGATCTGAGGACTGGTGTTCTCCATGGTGGCGGTACCCCCAAAACAAAGGGAGGCGGCATTCCTGCGGATGCCGTCTCCCGATAACGCTTCTCCATTACGAGCTTCGTCAGGACTTCTTGTTCCCGTACTTCTTTATCCATGCCTCAAGATTCTGCCGTGCGACGGAATCCGGGAACTGCTTCGGCGGCGTCTTCTTGAAATAGGCGCTCGGTTCAATCAGAGCCCCGCTCAAGTTGTTATCAAGCCCAAGCTTGCAGCACCGAATGGCGTCAATCACTACACCTGCGGAATTGGGTGAATCCCACACCTCGAGTTTCAGCTCGAGTTTGAGCGGGACATCACCGAAGGTTCTGCCGTTCATGCTGATGTAGCACCACTTCCTGTCCTTCAGCCACGCGACGTAATCCGACGGCCCGATGTAGACATTGTCCTTACCGATGTCGTAATCGAGCATGGACGTCACTGCGTTGGTTTTGCTGATTTTCTTCGATTGCAGACGCGAACGCTCAAGCATGTTCAGAAAATCGGTGTTACCGCCCACGTTCAACTGGCTTGTTTCCTCCAGACGTACTCCGCGATCCCGGAAGAGCGTCGTCAGTACACGGTGGGTGATGGTGGCTCCAACCTGCGACTTGATGTCATCCCCGATGACGGGAAGGCCCTTTTCCTCAAACCGTTTCTGCCAGTACTCCTGCGATGCTATGAACACCGGAATGCAGTTCACAAAGCCACAGCCCGCCGCCAGAACCTGTTCCACATACCATTTCGTTGCTTCTTCGGAACCCACCGGCAGATAGTTCACCACCACGTCCGTTTTCGTCTCTTTGAGAATCTTGACGATGTCATCCGTGGGGCCCGGCGCTTTTTCGATTATTTCGGACAGATAATGTCCGAGGCCGTCGTGCGTCATTCCGCGGTGCACTTTGACGCCGAGGTTTGGGACCTGGCAGAACTGAATGGTGTTGTTGGGCGGCGAAACGAGTGCCTCCGAGAGATCCTTCCCGACCTTGTTTTTGTCAATGTCAAAAGCCGCGACGAACTTGATGTCCTTTATGTGGTAACCACCCAGATTGACATGCATCAGACCGGGGACAAACTCGTCTTCCGAGGCATTCTGGTAGTAATGCACACCTTGAACAAGCGAAGAGGCGCAGTTCCCGGCTCCTATGATCGCGACGCGTACCTCACCCATGTGTTGATCTCCTTTTTTTACGAACCTGCGCCGCCGGTATTCGAGACGAACGTTGAGGTGCTGTGCTCAGCGTGCGGTGCAGCAGAAAGCGTTGCATTTGGATCTTGAATTGAAGCGGCTCGCTGGATGCAAGCAGAGCTCGCGGCTTCACAAATTTCTGGAAAAAAGCATACAGAACGCACATGAATGGTCTGTGAATGTGTCATGAAGAATTGTTCATCTTGCCGCGTCGGTCTCGTCTCGAAACCGGATTCTCCGGCAATTCAAGAACGAGCTTTTTGAACATCCGGCCCCGCTCTTCGAAATTCCTGAACTGGTCGTAGCTTGCACATGCCGGAGAGAGGGAAACAGACTGCCCGGGTTGCGCGAGTGAAAATGCCGTTTGCACTGCCGTTTCGAGAGTGCCCGCAGGGAAGATGCGCTCTTCCGGGAAGCCCGCCCGCACGGCTGCTTTCCGGATTTTGTCGGAGGTTGTGCCTATGGTGATAAGTGCTGCCGCGCGCTCCGCAATTTCGGCTCCAAGACTGTCAAATGGAATCTTTTTGTCGTACCCGCCGGCAATCAGCAGCAGAGTCCTTTCCGGAAAGGCTCGCAACGCACATATTGCCGATTCCGGAGTCGTAGCAATCGAATCGTTGAAATAGCGAACTCCATTGACGGTTCGAACCAGTTCCAGGCGGTGTTCAACCGGGCGGAACGAGCCGACCGCCTTCCGGATTGCAGGCACCTGGACTCCCATGATTTCTGTCGCGGCGACCGCCGCAAGGACGTTTTCGAGGTTATGCGCGCCGGGCAGCGGCACTTCAGAAGCCGGCATGACATGATGCGCGCGCCCTCCGATCGAGCAGACTATGTCTCCTTTTTCGAGCCAGGTCCCATCCTGCACGGGGTCGGCGCTGTCGAACCAGTGAACGTGAGCGGAGGTCGCGCTTGTCATTGCCCGAACGTTTTCGTCCCGTGCGTTGAGTACTGCGTGCGCTTCTGCTGGCTGGTACGCCACAATCTGGCGCTTCGCTTCGACGTAGGACGCGAACGTTCGGTGCCGATCCAGATGGTTCGGGGTAAGGTTGGTAATCACTGCCACGTGAGGATACCAGTGTGCCGGCCCCAGCCATTCAAGCTGGAAGCTGCTCAACTCGAGAACGACCGGGTCCCCCGGTGCGATCTGATCGACAATTTCCAGCAACGATCTGCCAAGGTTCCCGCCGGTCACTGTCCGCGTGTCATGGAGTGAGAGGATGGCCCCGATCAGACTCGTCGTGGTTGTTTTTCCGTTGGATCCGGTCACTGCAATCACGTTTCCCCGGCAACGCTCTGCGAAAAGGAGGATCTCTGTCGTGAGATGCGCTCCGGCATTCCTCGCGCGATCCAGAAACGGGGACTGCAGAGGAACAGCCGGGCTTGCGATGACGATGTCGGCACCCTCAAAATCGGGCTCCTCGTGGCGGCCGAGTACATACCGGATCGGGAGACCACGCAGGGCATCAAGAGATTCCGCGAGCTGCTCTGCCGGCCTCAGGTCGGTGACAGTAACGTGCGCGCCCTGCTGAACGGCGAATCGAGCGGCTCCGACACCGCCGCCGAACAGGCCAAGCCCCATCACGGTAACTCGTGCACCTTTCCACGTCTGACCGGGTTCGTAATGCTTCATCGGGAAATGTCGTCCTCGTGTTTTGGTCGGACCCTTGTGGCTTCCACAAGAATTCGCAGGAGCGAGATAAGGTCGAGCCGATTGTGCTCCGCGACGCGACAAATGTGCCTCGAATCGCCAGTGCTGACAAACGCGTGGTACACGTCCGGAATTTCCACACCCGGTATGTCTCCCTTTCTGACGAACCCGAGGATACGTTCCTCCAGCGTCTGCAGCCGGCAGTTGGGGAATTGCCCTTTCCAGATGCGGCGGCAAACAGGCAACAAATCCAGATGCCTCATCTGAGGCAGCTCGGGGAGGCGGTGAAAACGAAACCGTTCACGAAGGAAGGGCAGGTCAAAGGTGGTTCCGTTGAACGTCACCACCAACCCGACGTCATGCAACCGGGCGCGCGTCCATTCCAACAACGCCGGTTCTTCTTCGTAGTCGCGCGCAACCGCCTGGTGAAAGGATAACGTTTCCGCGCCGGCTGTCAGAATTCCGACCATGAACACCGGTGCGGAGGTGAAACCGCACGTCTCGATGTCAAGCGCAGCGATTTTTGCATCAAACGACGCGGCGAGTTGCTCGTTTTCGGTGCACGCGCGTTGCAGCCGTGGCAGCAAGTCATTCGCCGCACGGGAAGTGGATCGCAGGTCCTCCGTGTACACCCAGCAATTCCCCGAGGCACCAGCCCATTCCCTGCCACGTTCGAGGTGACCGCGAAAACGCGTTGGAACGGAGCGCAGCGGCTGGTGTGCTCCGTCGCGGCCGTCGTACGCAAAATCGGCCGTCAACGCGCGAAGTTTGTCCACGAGGTGTCTGCGGAGTTCCATCGAACCAATCTGGTGGTGCGTGCGCTGTTGAGGACAACAAGAAAAGATACGGTCGATCCTCAACTCCAGTCAGCGAGATGCGAGGCATTGCAATGCGGAGACACAATTCAGGTACTTCATGGGGTCGCGGTTCTATTTCCGGGGAGAACGAAGACATGAAAGCCTTCCTTGAGTGGTTGGGTGGAATTTCCACATTTTTCGGAAGGACGGTCGCCGCGGCGGTGCGACCTCCCTATGAATTCCGCGAGTTTGTACGGCAACTGGACGAGATCGGCACTCGGTCGTTACCGCTGGTAGGTGCGGCCGGCGCGGCGATCGGGGTGGTACTTGCGATGCAGACCCGGTCCACGCTTGCGCGTTTTGGTGCAGATTCGCTCCTTCCGTCGATGATTGCCATCGCCGTGGTGCGCGAACTCGGGCCGGTGATTACCGGGTTGATGGTTGCCGGGCGGATTGGTGCGGGACTGGCCGCAGAAATCGGCGCCATGCGGGTTACCGAGCAGATCGAAGCTCTGGAGGTCTCCGCGATCAACCCGTTTCGTTATCTGATTGCGCCGCGCATCGCCGCGTGCATAGTCGCGATGCCTCTCCTCACCGCGTATTGCGACTTTCTTGCGCTGGCGGGAGGCTATGGCGCCGCATCCATCACCATGCAGACCTCCGTTCGGCTCTACTTCGATGCGAGCATGCAGATCCTCGAATTCGTGGACGTGGTGCCGAGCCTTGCCAAGACCGCAGTGTTTGGTTTTCTGATCGGCACGATCGGGTGCTATCACGGGTATTCAACCCGCGGCGGTACCGCCGGCGTCGGTCGGGCAGCCACGTTTTCGGTGGTGCTTTCTTCCCTTATGGTGATTCTTTCCGACGTTCTGCTGGTAAGGATCAGCCAGACGCTGTTCGGCGGCTGAACACTGAGTGCACAGAGCCGCAGCGCGTACCCGCGTGGCGTTCGCGGTTGAGGTGATTCGCAGATCAAGCGAGAAAAGGAACGGTTATGGTGGATGTTCGGCCGACGCCGCAGCAGCTTGCGTGGCAGGAATCTGAGCTTTCAATGTTCCTCCATTTCGGGATGAATACGTTCACCGACAGAGAATGGGGAACGGGCGCCGAAGATCCTTCGCAGTTCAATCCGGCGAAACTGGACGCCCGACAATGGGCGCGAGTAGCCCGCGAAGCAGGTTTCCGTTATGTGATACTTACGGCCAAGCACCATGACGGCTTCTGTCTCTGGCCGAGTCGGTATACGGCTCATTCGGTCAGGAACAGCCCTTGGGCCGATGGCAACGGTGACGTAATCAGGGAGTTCGTGGAGGCGTGTTCGGAGTTCGGCCTGAAGGCAGGGTTGTATGTGTCGCCATGGGATCGTCACGAACCGTCGTACGGGGATTCTGACGCCTATAACCGCTTTTTTGTGAACCAACTGACTGAGTTACTCACGAATTACGGGGAGATTGCGGAGGTCTGGTTTGACGGTGCCTGCGGCGAAGGTCCGAACGGCAGGAGGCAGTCGTACGACTGGCAGGCATTTTACGAGACTGTTCGAGCTCTGCAGCCGGAAGCCCTCATAGCCATCTGCGGCCCGGACATACGCTGGGTCGGAAACGAGGACGGCTATGCCGCCGAAACCGAATGGAGCGTTCGAACACCGGACCCTTCGATTCACGGGAGTGGAACCGACACAGTATGGTGGCCGGCGGAGTGCGACGTGTCGATCCGACCGGGATGGTTTTGGCACGCCGCGGAGGACGACAAGGTCAAGTCTCTCCCGCAGCTCGTGGATATCTACCTGAGGTCCGTGGGCAGGAATTCCGTTCTGCTTTTGAACGTTCCCCCCAATAGAGACGGGCTCCTGCCGGATCCGGACGTGCGCAGGTTGAG
>JAKPPK010000226.1 GCA_029547385.1 Candidatus Latescibacterota bacterium | reverse complement strand
CCAGCCGCATTTTCCGTAATAGAGGTCACCCAGTTCCCCGGCCTCGATGTACTTTTTCAGGAGTTGAGTATCTCCCCGGTAGCGGTTGTTGTATCCCATCATGAAAATCTTGTCTGATTGCTTTGCGACGTTGAACAGCTCTTTCGCCTGTGCGAGCGTGGCTGCCATCGGCTTTTCGCAGATAACGTGCTTCCCCGCGTTCAGTGCGTCAATCGCGATTTGCGCGTGGAGGTAATTGGGTGTGCATACGCTGACCGCATCCAATTCCTTCAGGGAGAGCAGGTCATGATGATTCGTGAACGCATGAACGACGGGAACACCCCAGCGCTCAGCTACAGACTTTCCTCTTGCCGGGTCTACGTCCACCAGTCCGACAACCCGCACGTTCTTGAGTTTGCTGTAACCGTCGAAATGCGCGCCGCCGATTCCTGTACCGATGATTCCGACGTTCACCGGCGCCCGCGGTTTTGAATCTGCGGATTTCAACGGCCGTGGTCTGACTGCCATGATCACTCCTTGGGCTGTTGTGTGTGTTCGAGAGATTTCGCCTCGTCCCAGAGTGCATCCATCTCCGCCAGGCTTGCATCCTGTGGCAGTTTGCCCTTGGCCGCAAGCCCCGCTTCTATGTGTTTGAACCGGCGTGTGAATTTGTCCACCGTTTTCCGGAGAGAATCTTCGGGGTCGGTGTCGAGGAACCGAGCCAGATTCACAAGCGCGAAGAGGACGTCACCCAGTTCCTCTTCGGTTTTCGCCCGATCTTTCTCTTTGCACGCTTCGCAGAACTCCTGGAATTCCTCCTCGACTTTTTCCACCACCTGTTCCGTGCGCTCCCAATCGAATCCCACCCGGGCGACCTTTTCCTGCACCCGTTTTGCTTTCCTCAGTGCGGGGAGGTGGTTGGGAACTCCATCAAGCACGGATTCCTTTTCTGATCCTTCGCGTTCCTTCTGCTTGATCTGTTCCCAGTTGGCGAGGACCTTTTCCGGCGTGTCCGCGGATACATTCCCGAACACGTGGGGATGCCGATGTTTCAATTTCGCCACGGTCGCCGCTGCCACATCATGGATATTCCACCGGCCCGCTTCTTCTGCAAGCCGCGCATGGAAGATGACCTGCAGCAGCACGTCGCCAAGTTCCTTCTTCAGTTCATCAAAATCCTTGCGTTCAATTGCCTCGACCGCCTCGTACGTTTCCTCCACGAGGTAAGGAATGAGAGTTTCGTGCGTTTGTTCGCGATCCCAGGGGCACCCTCCCGGTGCCCGCAAGCGAGCCATCACTTCGATCAGTTCTTCAAGAGGTGTCATGAGGTACCCTGAATGAGGTTGAGGGGAATGCAACGCGCGAAGGACAAGGGTCGGTTATCCTTTGACCACGGCAAGAGGATGAAGCTCGGCAACAATGCGGGCGAGCCCTGCCCGCTGCAGTACGGAGACCACCGTGTCAACGTCTTTGTAGGCTTCGGGTCGTTCCTCCGCAAGTCCGCGGAACGAATCCGTTCTGATGACTATGCCTTTCGACGAGAGCCTTTCGAACACCTCCCTCCCGCCCTCACTTTTTTTCGAGGATTTTCGGGAGAGCAGCCTTCCCGCGCCGTGCGAGCTTGAACCGAGACTCAGTAGAAGGGAGTCTGGATTTCCGGCGAGCACGTAGGAACGCGTTCCCATGGAACCCGGGACGAGCACCGGCTGCCCGGCCGCCCGATATCGCTCCGGAACAGCCGGATGACCCGCCGGCAAGGCTCGCGTCGCACCTTTGCGGTGCACGCACACTCGAACGTTCCAGCCGTCCACTTCGTGTGTTTCCATCCTCGCGATATTGTGCGCGATGTCGTACACGGTGCTGATATCGTCCATTTCTACCGCGTTGCCCAGAACTTCGCAAAAAGACTGGCGCACTCCGTGGGTAAGAACCTGCCTGTTGGCCCACGCGAAATTTGCCGCCGCTGCCATCGCGGCAAGGTAACGTTCCCCTTCCTCGCTTCCCAGAGGCGCGCACGCGAGCTGTTTGTCCGGGGGAGTGTATCCGAAGCTCCGGGAAGCTTTCTGCAACGCGCTCACGGAATCGGTGCAGATCTGGTGCCCCAGGCCTCGCGATCCGCAATGGATCTGGATCGCGATGGTGCCTTCCGTCAGCCCGAACAGGCGTGCTGCTGCGGTATCATGGAGTTTCGCAACGTAATCGACCTCAATGAAATGGTTGCCGGCACCGAGTGTTCCGAGCTGTTCCTGGCCCCGCTTTTTCGCTGTGTGGCTGCAGAGGTCGGGATCCGCGGTATCAAGCGCGCCCCGGTCTTCTGTGTTCTCCAGGTCAGTCTCCACGCCGTATCCCTGCGCGACCGCCCACCGCGCCCCCGATATCAGCAGGTCGTCCAGTTCCGCCGCCGACAGCATCCGTGGACCTCGCGAGCCGACTCCGCTGGGACACGCTCGAAATATGGCGTCCGCAAGTGCGCCAATGAACTCCCTCACCTCACCAGCAGGAAATGGCGTGCGCAGGAGGCGGACCCCGCAGTTGATGTCGTATCCCACTCCGCCGGGGGACACCACGCCGTCGCGCGCGTCCGTTGCCACCACTCCGCCGATGGGAAACCCGTACCCGAGGTGGCAATCGGGCATGGCCATGGCGGCGCCGACAAGACCCGGCAACGTTGCGGTGTTCAGCAACTGATCGAGAGAACCATCCTCCTCCGCTTTGCTCAGGATCTGCTCGTCCGCGAAAATCCGCGCGGGACCGCGCATACCTTTCTGCGCCGTCTCCGGTGCTTCATACACGCAATCGCGGATCTGCCGGAAGTGAGAGTGTTTTCCCATGGAAGCTCAACCGCGCACAGTGGCGTGATTCACGCGGCTGCTGCCACGCGACGCCCCCACAAGGAACCCTTCCACGCGAATTTCCCGAACAAGCCCCAGAAAACCGCCGCAACTACATAGAACGGCATGAGGATTTCCGCGAGCCAGAAGTACTTCATCAATTCCGTCTGCCCGAACATGCGGGAACCGGTCTTCATGACATTGAAATCGATGCCGGCCTTTGCGGCAAGAAGCGCCCAGAAGAGCGCCCACCGTTTCGGGCGGCGAATCGCAAATGGCAACGAGAACGCGATAAGAATCAGTAACAGAAAGGTTGCGACGAGGAATGGAAGCACTCCGGCATGGTAATTTGTGGATTTGGATGCCCAACGGGCACGCTGGTTCAGGAAGGCAGACACACTGGAAACCGGTTGTGTGGCAACAAAAGAT
>JAKPPK010000218.1 GCA_029547385.1 Candidatus Latescibacterota bacterium | reverse complement strand
GCCCTGTCAAAATCATCCACCCAGATGGCAAGATGGTTTGCGTTGGCGTCTACCGTGTTCCCATCTTCAAGGGGTGGCACGATTTCGATCGCCATGCCTTTGGAATCCTGTACGAAAAACGCTTTCGGCTCCTTTTCGCTCTCATACACGATTTTGAATCCCAGAACGCGTTCATACCAATTCGCCAGCGTGCGCGTGTCTTTCGCCGCAAGAGCAACGTGTTCCATCGAATACATGCTTGTTTCCCTTTCCGAGATTGATGTCCAGACGACTCCACCTCCGAATATACCCAGCGACCCGATTTTCGGGCAAAACCCTGTTTCACCTTGCCTTCGCGGTGACGGGATGAATCACGTATTATCTTAGCGGAAGTAGCGCTTATGCGTACCTCTGCGTGGTGAAGTCTTTCCGGGAGCAGATCAATGTGCGACGCCTGGCAAAGGCATTCGAGCGATGCCCAATCAACGGACGCGTTGGGCGGTGGCAACTTCATTCCGTCCGACGAGCACCAGAGTGGATCAAAGCAACTCCCGGATTCTGCGGTGTTTTTCGCGCTCCTCGAGTCCTATCCCACGGGTGTTTTGGTGGTGAACCAATCGGGCGTAATCGTTGCGGCAAACGCAAAGGCCGCGCGGTTTCTCAAAGGCGTGCATCTGGACGTCACCGGAACATCGTTTCTGGATTTTCTGAGCGCGGAATCATGGCAGGGGTTTGAACGCACGGCGAAAACACTCGTTGACGCGGGGCAGGGCCAGGCCCGGTTGCCCGTGAAAGGCGCCAACGGAGTCATCCATGTGTTCGAGGCGGTCTCGAAATACCCGACGACGTCGGACGAAAATGACACCGTTTTGATTCTGCGGGACACCACTGACTACGACATGACTTTGGCAGCGAACGCTGAGGATCGGTTGCGGATACTTTCCCGTGCCGTCGAACAGAGCCAGACGGTGGTGTTGATTACGGACGCGGAAGGAACAATCGAGTACACAAACGAAGCATTCACGGCAATTTCCGGCTATTCGGCGGAGGAAGCAAGAGGCAAGAACCCCCGGATACTCAAATCCGGGCACACAACGGAAGCAGAATACCGCCACCTCTGGGACACTATCCGCTCGGGAGAGACGTGGTACGGCACGTTCTACAACCGAAGGAAAAACGGAACGTTCTACTGGGAAGCCGCCAAAATATCACCGGTCCGAAACAACGAAGGTGTAATCACGCATTTCATTGCGCTCAAGGAAGACATCACTGCCCGCGTGGAAGCAGAAGAGGAGCTTGCCCGAAGAGCGCGCTATCGCATGGCCATCGTCGAAGCGGATCGCATCCTTCTGGAGAGGGAATCCGGGGAGGACCTGACACCAGTTCTCAGAGTGCTGGGCGAGGCGTCCGAGGCCGCACGAGTGCGCGAGTTCCACAATCAACGCGACGAATCCGGCGGGCTTTTCGCAAGTCCGGTGGCAGAATGGGTGGCGCCGGGTGTGCAGTTGCAAATCGGGAATCCCGCGCTGAAGTACCTGCCCTACGAAGGCACGTTTTCGCGCTGGGAAAAGACGTTGAGGAGTGGGAGGCCGATTTTCGGATCAGTGAAGGATTTCCCGCCGGAAGAACAGCGCCTGCTGGAGGCTCAGCATATCGCAGCCGTTGCCGTATTCCCGATCACAAAGGGAACTGAATGGATCGGCTTCATCGCGTTCGAGCGATGCGACGAACCGCCGCAGCCATGGACCGAATCTGAAATAGCCCTGCTGGGGGCGGCGGCGGCGTCTATTTCACTGGGGGTTTCGCGGCAGGCAGCACAGAAAGCTCTCGTCGAAAGCGAAGAACGGTACCGTTCCGTGGTAAACAGCGTGAAAGAAGTGATTTTCCAGACAGACGCGGAGGGAAACTGGACGTTTCTAAATCCCGCATGGGAGGGGCTTACCGGGTTCACAGTCGATCAAAGCATTGGGACGAGTTATCTCCAGTACACGCATCCCGAGGACAAAACCGAAAATCTGGAACTGCTCGCCTCTCTCTCGAGTGGAGAACTGGAGTCCATCAGACACGAGACGCGTTATCTGACAAAAAATGGCGAAGAGCGATGGTGTGAAGCGCTCGTGTGGGTGCTTCGGAATGACTCCGGCGCCGTTCGAGGCGCTGCCGGAGTGATCGAGGATATCACCGAACAGAAGCTTGCGATTGAGGAACTCCGCCGGGCGAAGGAAGCCGCGGAGGCTGCGAACCGGGCGAAAACCGAGTTCCTCGCCAACATCAGCCACGAGATTCGCACTCCCATGAACGGGATTCTCGGTATGACAGAACTGGCGCTGGAAACCCAACTTTCGCGCGAGCAACGAGAATACCTTCAAACGGTCAAAACCTCCGCGGATGCCCTTCTCGTGCTTCTGAACGACATGCTGGACCTTTCGAAGATCGAAGCGGGGCAGCTTGAACTTGAGCGCATCGAGTTTGACTTTCGCGCTACGGTGGTAACAACGGTGAACACACTCCTCACTCGCGCGGAGGCAAAAAACATAACCCTGGACGTCCGGGTTGACCCGAACGTCCCCGCTACAGTGGTCGGAGATCCTGCTCGACTACGTCAGATTCTGCTGAATCTGGTAGGCAACGCGGTCAAATTCACCGAAGTCGGTGGCGTTTCCGTTGAAGTCGTCGCGGAGAACGGCGGAAAACCGGGTAGAACCAGCATTCGAGCGCTGGTGCGTGATACAGGTATCGGAATCCCTGTTGAACGGCAATCAGCGATTTTCGAAAGCTTCACACAGGCGGACGCCACCATTAGTCGCAGATTCGGGGGTACCGGGCTGGGGCTGGCAATCACGAAGCGGCTTGTGAATGCGATGGGCGGCACTATCAACGTCACGAGCACACCGGGGCAGGGGAGCACGTTCGAGTTCGTCATCCCCTTTGAGAAAGGGAGCGCGCGCAGAGAACGCCCCGCCCCTGGCAACCAGGCTGATTCGTTGTTGGTTCGCACCGTTGCCGATACGCAGAGGGACGGGACCACTCGAGGGGACGAAAAGGGATCGCCGAACGAGCCTCATGGTCCGGAGGACGGTGACACCGGTTCAGAAGACGCGCGCCGCGCTACCGCGCTTGTGGTGGAAGACAACGCTACCAATCTGGCACTCGCACGGACGATTCTGGAAAAGGCGGGTTACCGGGTTGTTGCCGCCGGCGATGGTCACCAGGCGCTGGCTTACCTGAAGGCCGTTCGTTCGCCATTCGATCGCCCCGACGTCATTTTCATCGACATTCAGATGCCCGGAATGGATGGAATTACTGCCACGAGGAGCATTCGCAGAATGGATACGTGGAAGGAAGTCCCGATCATTGCGATGACAGCGCACGCCATGAAGGGCGACCGCGAGAAATGCCTTGAGGCCGGAATGAACGACTACCTCTCCAAGCCTGTGAAAAAAGAGGAATTGATCGAGGCGGCGAGGAAATGGACGCGTACGGGCCGGACTCAACGAGAAACGTCGCCACTCACAAGGGGCGGCGGCCCTTCGGTTGACACGGAGGTTTTCGACGCCGCGCGCCTTCTGGACCTCGTTGATGGTGATGAAACGGCGTTCCGGGAGATCACCACAACGTTCCGCGAAACGACGCGCGACCTCGTCAGCCGGTTGAAGGAAGCGAACGAAAACAAGGACGTCGAGGCGATGCGCCGGGTTGCCCACACCCTGAAAGGTTCGGCGGGAAGCTTCTTTGCCGGCCAGTTGCAGAGGGCAAGCGCGAGGCTGGAACAGGTGTGCACTGATGGCACGTTCGAGGAAATAGCGCGGAACGTCGCGACCGTGGTAGAGGCTTGG
>JAKPPK010000206.1 GCA_029547385.1 Candidatus Latescibacterota bacterium | reverse complement strand
TCGGTTACCCGGTGTGTTTCGGCGAGGCTCACATAGTTGCCCATGTTGTCGCTATAGGCGGAAACCGGTTCAAGAATACCGGTTTCCTGGTTCGGCGCCGTTCCGTAATTCACGAAGCGGATGGCCGAGTCCGGGTGTACGAGCTGGTCTGCCGTGATAGCGTCGGGAAGGGTGAACATGAGCGCACGATTCGATGTCGGGCCGCTCGTAACGGCTGTCGGGGTGAGCGTGACCAGGCCGCCCGCGGGAGTATGAAGATCGAGCATGATGCCGTCTTCTGTGTCGAGACCGGTTGAAAGGTTTTTCGAGAAGACGAGGTACAGTTCTCTCCGGTTTGCGCCGGCGAGAGAAAGGGTTATCCTCGGCGGGGTGCGGTCAAGGGCCCGGATATAATCGGTGCTTCCCAGCCGGTTACCGGCAAGGTCAGTCACAAAGCCGCCGGACGGATTTCCGGTGTCGTATGCAGTGTAGGAGAGTTCCAGCTGGGCGTTCGCGATGGGCCAGGAGACGACACCGTCATCGATACGGACGGTCATGTACGGATCGTCCGCGACGACATGGGAAGTCGTGAGGTTATAGAAGACGGCGTTGACTCCGGTCAAAAAACCGGGGAGCTCGGCGCCGGTAATCACATCGGTGTAGTTCCGGATTCTGAAGGCCGACGATGCCCCGGTGAACGACGCGTCCCGTACGCCGCCACCGGTTGTGTTTGCGGCGACCGGGTAGGGACGCGAGCCGCCGAACGATTCAGGCGCGGGATGGATAATCGTGGCCGGGTCAGTCTGGTACCAGCCGGTACGGGAGAGCCATCGCCAGTTGTCCGCGGCGGTGTACTGGACCTCGTTGTCAAAAAAGTGCATTTCGAGTCGGCTCACGAGACCGGCTGCCGAGGAAACCGGGATAAGTTCATACTCGGCTGGTTCTGTTGCCCAATCGTCGCTCGAGGCTTTGAGTCCTGCGAAGTCGGGCGCGGTGGTGTCCCAGGTACCGTAGAGTCCGGTCGCGGTAGTGGTCACCTCAACGGGATCTTTGGCATAGTTTGACGCACCGTATCCCGCCGCGACGCTGTTTGTTCCTTCAATGCTGTTACGCGCCAGGGACCGGTCGCGGATAAACTCGGTAGCCGGAACGGTTACCGGGCCCGAAGGAGACTGGGCATCGTCAATATATCCCTGCCAGAACCATTTCCAGTCGGTTCCGTACGCGGCACGGGTTTCTTCGCTCCAGCCCGCGACGCTGATCCGGAGGCGATGCGGCTGGTCTGTCGGGGTGCCGCCGGCGGCAAGTGCGAAATTGCGGTAGAGGGCATGAACGGTCGAATCGCTCGCGGCGGGGACCGGTGAAACGTAGGTACCCCTCGAGCCGGTTTGCACTCGGCCGGCCTGGAACGTCGCATAGCCGGATACGGTCAGTGGTCCGCTTCCGGTAATGGCGCCGCCGAAGGCGGTTGTGTCGTTAAATGTTGCAGAGGCTTTCTTGTATTTTATGCCGTAGACGGTTTCCTCTGTCCCTCCGGCAAAGCCGTTCACCGGGTCACCGATATCCACCTGTTCCGACCAGCGGAATTCGATGAAGTTGTGGGCGTCGTAGGGTCGCTGTGTCGCCGGGTCGTTATCGTGAAGTTCCTGTCCAAAGCGTGCTTCCACAAGAACAGGCCGGCACCGGTCTTCGGTGGCGTCATACACGGGGAAGTCAGCCGAAGTTTGCGTGCCATAATGGCGCGACATGGTCTTGCCGTTCGCGGCGCGGAAGAGTCCCTTGAGTCCGGTAAGGTCGGGTATAATTGTTTGATGGTTTCCATCCCGGTCAGTACTGTCCGCGTGTCCGG
>JAKPPK010000186.1 GCA_029547385.1 Candidatus Latescibacterota bacterium | reverse complement strand
GTACTGACCGAGATTCGTTCTCGCCTGCGTTTCCTTGAGGAAGTTGGCCTGGGATACATTTCGCTGGACCGGCGGGCACCAACATTATCCGGTGGGGAAGCACAGCGCATTCGGCTTGCTTCGCAGATCGGAAGCGGGCTGACCGGTGTGCTGTACGTTCTTGACGAGCCTACTATCGGGTTGCATCCGCGGGACAACGCGTTGCTGCTGAGTGCTCTTGAGCACCTGCGCGACCTGAACAACACCGTCATTGTCGTGGAACATGACAGCGATACCCTGAACAAGGCGGATTATGTCGTCGATTTCGGACCCGGCGCGGGTAATTCGGGAGGAGAAGTCGTCGCGACCGGTACACCGGGAGAAATCCGGCAGAACGAGGCATCACTGACGGGGGCATTCCTTTCCGGACGACGAACAATACCTGTTCCACGCCAGCGCAGGGCAGGCACGGGAAAGGCGATCGAGATCATCGGAGCCCGGGAGCACAATCTCAAAGACATTCACGCCGTATTCCCGCTGGGAATCATGACCGTGGTAACGGGGGTATCCGGTTCCGGGAAAAGCACGCTGGTGAACGACACGCTCCATCGGGCTCTCGCGTGTGCTCTCCACAAAGCGCAATTCGTCCCGGGCGCGCATGACGAGGTGCGCGGTACGAGTTTTGTGGACAAAGTGATACTGATCGACCAGGAACCGATAGGCTCCTCTTCACTCAGCAATCCGGCAACGTACAGCGGCGTTTTCGACGTACTGCGTGAACTTTTCGCGCAGGTGCCGGAATCGAAGATGCGAGGATACACGGCGCGGCGGTTCAGTACGAATGTGCCGGGGGGGCGCTGTGAACGCTGCTGGGGCTACGGAAAACGGCACATTGAGATGCACTTCCTGCCGGACGTATGGGTGGAATGTGAAGACTGCCACGGATTGCGGTACAACCGGGAGACGCTCGAGATAACGTTCGGCGGCGTGTCGATTGGCGAAGTACTGCAGATGCCGGTGGAGGTTGCACTGGAACATTTCCAGCGTGTGCCGCGGGTACGGCGTCTGCTTCAGACGCTGTGCGATGTAGGCCTCGGGTACATGGAGCTGGGGCAATCAGCTACTACCCTGTCGGGAGGAGAAGCGCAACGGCTGAAACTGGCCAGCGAGCTTGCACGGCCTTCAACCGGCAGGACAGTGTACATTCTTGACGAACCGACCACGGGGCTCCACTTC
>JAKPPK010000139.1:5000-7955 GCA_029547385.1 Candidatus Latescibacterota bacterium | reverse complement strand
ACGCCCACAGTGGATAGAGACCGAACTGTCTCACGACGTTCTGAACCCAGCTCACGTACCGCTTTAATTGGCGAACAGCCAAACCCTTGGGACCTGCTCCAGCCCCAGGATGCGATGAGCCGACATCGAGGTGCCAAACCTCGCCGTGGATGTGAACTCCCGGGCGAGATCAGCCTGTTATCCCCGGAGTACCTTTTATCCTTTAAGTCATGGCGGTTCCACAACCAACCACAAGATCACTAATCCCAGCTTTCGCTCCTGATCGACGTGTGTGTCTCACAGTCAAGCACCCTTATGCATTTACACTCAACGGCTGATTACCGACCAGCCTGAGGGTACCTTTGGGAGCCTCCGTTACTCTTTGGGAGGCGACCGCCCCAGTCAAACTACCCACCAGCCACTGTCCCAGCACCGGATTACGGTGCAAAGTTAGAATTTCAACACACCAAGGGTGGTATTTCAAGGTTGGCTCCCTGGAAGCCGGAGCTCCCAGTTCAAAGCCTCCCACCTATCCTACGCATGATGAGTCAAAACCCAATGGCAAGCTGCAGTAAAGGTTCACGGGGTCTTTCCGTCCAGCTGCGGGTATCCGGCATCTTCACCGGAATTACAATTTCGCCGAGCACGCGGTCGAGACAGTGCCCTGATCGTTACACCATTCGTGCAGGTCGGAACTTACCCGACAAGGAATTTCGCTCAGTTTCTCCTCAAGGTTTCCCAGGAGGCTGGACTATATCATATCTGACCACGATTCATCTGTGCTGCGATGGCGCGAATTTCTTCGATGCCTTCCGCTGTCAGATGTTTCCCAGCACCCATCAAGAGAACGATGCGTCTGAACTTCTCGAAGTCCATGCGCTTCTTCGTTTTGAGTGAGTGCTTCTCGAAGAACGGGATGACGTGTTCGAGCAGATGTTCGATGCTTCTCACGCGATAGGCCATCCGGTTCCCATGGTTCGTTCGAACCACGCCACAACCGAAGTGGGCTTTCAACGCGTGAAGGACTTGAACATCGCGCTCATGCTGTACGACGGTGAATTCAGGGAGTACCTGAAAGCCGGTTGTCATTTCATTATTGGGATTAATTCCAACGTGAAAACAACCTTCACCGTCGACGAAGCCGACGATCCATTGTGCTTCAAGTTGCATGTCAGATCCGAACGTGAAGTCTCTGAGGGTTCTCAGCGTGTGCTGAGCCTTCCCTGCGGATTGTCCCCATGTCCGTCGGATTGTTACTGCCAGGCGGTTGCCTGACGAGTACCGAACGGCTGTTGAGGATTTTCCCGCATACAGTTCGGTTTTACTAAGGCTGCGAATTCAACCTTAGGACCGTTATAGTTACGGCCGCCGTTTACTGGTGCTTCGGTTTAGTGCTTCGCTTGCGCTAACACCACCCCTTAACATCCCAGCACCGGGCAGGTGTCAGTCCCTATACGTCCACTTACGTGTTCGCAGAGACCTGTGTTTTTGGTAAACAGTCGCCAGGGCCGATTCTCTGCGGCCTGCTTGCGCAGGCTCTCCTTCTCCCGAAGTTACGGAGACAATTGGCCGAGTTCCTTGACCGCGCATCACTCGTGCACCTTAGGATTCTCTCCCCGTCTACCTGTGTCGGTTTGCGGTACGGTTTGAAAACGAACTCTCGTGCGAGGCTTTTCTTGGCAGCACGTTTAGGGTCAGTTGGCTTGCCCGAAGGCTCACTTCCCTATCACCCTTCAGAGTTAAGACCGGACGGATTTGCCTACCCGGTCCTCCTACAGGCTTCGACCACCATTTCCAATCGGTGGCTGACCTTTCACCTCTGCGTCCCCCCTCACGATTCTTTGTCGCCCGTTTCCAAGTGCAGGAATATTTTACCTGCTTTCCATCGCCTACGCCTCTCGGCCTCGGCTTAGGGACCGACTAACCCCGGGCGGACTGGCCTTCCCCGGGAAACCTTAGACTTTCGGTGCGCAAGGTTCTCACTTGCGTTATCGCTACTCATGCCGGCATGATCACTTCTGTGCCGTCCAGCACCCCTCACGGGATACCTTCGCCCAGCACAGAACGCTCCCCTACCGATGCTCTTGCGAGCATCCCATAGCTTCGGCGCAATGCTTAGTCCCAAGTATTATCGGCGCGGGGCCATGTAGACCAGTGAGCAATTACGCACTCTTTAAATGTATGGCTGCTTCTAAGCCAACATCCTGGCTGTCAAAACGATCCCACATCCTTAGCCACTTAGCATTGACTTTGGGGCCTTAGCTGATGGTCTGGGTTGTTTCCCTCACGGCTACGAAGCTTATCCCTCGCAGCCTCACTCCCGCGAAACACATGAACGGTATTCGGAGTTTGGTTGGGGTTGGTAGTCTTGTAGGACCCCGTGCCCATCCAGTGCTCTACCCCCGTACAGCTTAACGCGAGGCTGCCCCTAAAGGCATATCGGGGAGAACCAGCTATCTCCAGGTTTGATTAGCCTTTCACCCCTATCCACAGCTCATCGGAAAGTTTTTCAACACTTTGCCGTTCGGTCCTCCACCCCGTCTTACCGGGGTTTCAACCTGGCCATGGATAGATCACCTGGCTTCGGGTCTACGGCACGTGACTCAACGCCCTGTTCGGACTCGCTTTCGCTGCGGCTTCGTCGCTGAGCGACTTAACCTTGCCACGTACCAGTAACTCGCCGGCTCATTATGCAAAAGGCACGCCGTCACCTCATTCCATGCCCGAGGGCAAGGTCGAAGCTCCGACTGTTTGTAAGCACACGGTTTCAGGTTCTGCTACTCCCCACCTGGGGTTCTTCTCACCTTTCCCTCACGGTACTAGTTCACTATCGGTCACAAGCGAGTATTTAGCCTTAGAGGGTGGTCCCCCTAGATTCCCACAGAGTTTCACGTGCTCCGTGGTACTCGGGAACAGGGTCGGAGTCTTTTCCATTTCGCGTACAGGGCTTTCACCTTCTTTGGCTCAACATTCCAG
>JAKPPK010000113.1 GCA_029547385.1 Candidatus Latescibacterota bacterium | reverse complement strand
GTACGCCACCTCGAACGGGCTGGAAAGGCCAGCGGGCAGGTGCTCTTCATACCGATGCGCCCAGAGCGCTCCGGCGAAGGGAGATACCGAAGAAATAGCAACAGAAGCGGAACTGAGGTTGGTGATTTCCAGCCAGCGGATGATGAACGGGCCGCCGTCGAGACGAGTGTGCACGGCAACTTCTACTCCCGCCTCGGCATGGGCGAGCCGAATGACGCCGTGCGTCACCGGGAGTTCCTCCCCGTTGCTCAGGCGCCGTCGCTTCGTCGATGGATCAGGCGGTGTCTCCGCGCCCAGCCATGAGTACCCGCCGGCGAGGTCGTGCCGGTTGATGGCGAGGTGGAACGTGTCAGCGGGTTGATCTTCCGCCCATGCGGTGTTTTCGAAGTGCATCTCAGGCCATATCTGCCCGTTCGCGTTCCAGTACCGGCACACCAACCGGCCGTCGCGGAACATCTCGTCGAACACCGCGCTGCCGGAGCGCCAGCACACACCGGGAATGGTTCCGCCGCGAAAGGAAGCATGGGAATAGGGCCGATTGGGAGAGTTCGGGGCCGCGGGTTGCATGGGGTTGCCTCGGGAAGCGGGACGCGCGTGGTTATCTCAGGCACTGTGCAAAGTGTAGCGCGGCGCGCTTCGGGGACAAACGTGGTGGGGGATGTATGGGGCCTTTCCAGCCGGCAAGGTGCTGCGGCGGTTGCAGGGGCTCGAAAGGGAACGCGGCTCTAGGCCGTGCGCGCCGGGGTCTGGGGAGCCATCCTTATTGCCAGGCAGTCATGCGCGACGCGTCCCCCCTGATAAAGGGTGGAACTCCGCTTCAACACGCGCCACCCGCCGTTTTGAAACAGGCCTTCCGCGTCCAGCCGCTCGGCAAGCCCGCTCACGGACTGGAGTTGTTCGAAAAGAACGGGATTCTGTGCCAGAACAACGTGGTTCATTCCCGGGCCGGCGACGATCGTTACGGGTTCCACGATCAGGTTTGAAAGGTCCTGAACGGCGGCCGCTTCCCGTGCCGGTTTGGTTTGCAGGCGGATCATCCGCGCACGCGTGTCCGGGACGACCGTCTTTTCGCCCGTTTCGATGAGATCGAGCAGATACCCGCGGACGTCGTCAAGGTCTGCGGCTTCGCGCAGTTTTTCTCCGCCGGAATAGCTTTCGATGGCCTTTGCCAGCGAGGAAATCTCGCGCAGGTAGTGGTTTCTCTGGTTATCCGGAACGAGGTACATGACGACGAGCGAAACGGGCGCTCCGTCCGGCGAGCCGTAATCAATTCCGGCGGGGCTCCATCCCACCACGCACATAAGGTCCTCGTCCCCGGGAATTCGCGCATGAGGGCAGGCCCAGCCTTTGCCTATGGCTGTGGTGGCAACCTGCTCTCTTTTCATTACGGTTTCCACCACGTCAGTCCCGGCGGGTGTCTCCGGAAACGCTTCGATAATGTGTGCCAGAAACTGCAGCGCGTGCGACTTGTCGTTTTCAGGCAGCTCGAAAAGCCGGCCTTCCTGCAGCGCGTCCAGGAGTGTATCCATCGTCAATCACCTCCATATCGGTTGAAGAACCATGTCTTCACCAAATGCGTCAGAATCCCGTAGGACACAAGAAACGCGGCAATCCACGCCCAGTACACCGCGGGCAGTGGAGTCATTCCCAGACCAGGGGCAAAGGGAGAGTACGGCAACCACGCACCGACCGCCACGACAGCAAGCGTGGTCAACGTCATGTGGAGGGAGGCTCGACTTCCGAAAAAGGGGATTCTTCTCGTCCGGATGATATGGACGATCAGTGTCTGCGTGAGGAGCGATTCGACGAACCATCCCGTCTGGAAGAGGCTTGCGAGAGCACTCTTCTCAGCTCCTCCCAGGGAGGGATTCAGGTACTCACTGGACCTGAAGAAAAACCACATCAGCGCAAACGTGGCGTAATCGAAGATGGAGCTGATCGGCCCCACGAACATCATGAATCGCTTGACATTCGAGATATTCCATTTGAGAGGTTTGGCGAGCAGTTCCTCGTCCACGTTGTCGGCAGGGATGCCGGTCTGCGAGAAGTCGTAAAGCAGATTGTTCGTGAGAATCTGTACCGGCTGCATCGGCAGGAACGGCAACAGGTAACTCGCCCCGAGCACGCTGAACATGTTGCCAAAGTTGGAGCTGGCGCCCATGCGGATGTATTTGACGATGTTGGCGAAAACCCGCCGCCCCTCCATGATGCCCTCTTCCAGCACGAGAAGGCTCTTCTCGAGCAGCACGATATCCGCAGATTCCTTGGCCACGTCCACCGCGGAATCCACCGAAATGCCGACGTCTGCCGCCTTCAGGGCCGGCGCATCGTTGATACCGTCTCCCATGAAACCGACAACGTTCCCGTTTTTCCGCAGCTCCTTGACGATCTGCTCTTTCTGCGCCGGAGATAACTTGACGAAGACGTTATTGTTCTGCACGGTCTCCAGGAAATCAGCGGGAGAGAGCTCCGATAACTCCGTGCCAGTGACGATTCTGTCAACTTCCAGCTCCACGTTGCGGCAGACCTTTTCGGTGACAAGGCCGTTATCGCCGGTCAGCACTTTCACCTTGACTCCCGCCTTTTTCAACAGCTCGATGGCTTCCGTCGCTGAGGGCTTCGGCGGGTCGAAGAACGCGATGTACCCGAGCAGGATGAGCTCGCTTTCATCCGCGACCGTGAATACCGTCTTCGTGCGCGGGAATTCGCGATAGGCGATGCCGAGTACCCGGAATCCATCGCGGTTGAGCCGTTCCACCTCCTCGAAGAGATCCGTACGGATCATGTCGATCAGCGGGTAAACCTCGTCGTCGATCTGATAGCTGCCGCAACACGCGTAGATCTCCTCCACCGCGCCCTTGCAGATCAGAACGTGGTCCCCTTCGTAATCCACCACCACGGACATGCGCCGGCGCTGGAAATCAAAAGGCAGTTCGTCCACCAGCCGGCACTTCAGGTCCGCGTCCAGATCCGCCGAGTCAATCACCGCGCGATCAATCAGGTTGCGAAGTCCGGTCTGGAAGTAGCTGTTGAGATACGCATAGTTCAGGACGTCTTCGGTCGTTTTTCCGAGAACATCCACATGGCGTTCAAGAACCACCCGATCCTGCGTCAGGGTTCCCGTTTTGTCCGTGCAGAGAATATCAATGGCGCCGAAGTTCTGAATCGCCGGGAGCCTCTTCACGATGACCTTCTTCTTCGCCATTGTGAGTGCGCCTTTGGCCAGATTCACGGTGACAATCATCGGGAGCATTTCCGGGGTGAGCCCGACGGCGACGGAAAGTCCGAAGAGCAGCGCCTCAATCCAGTTGCCTTTGGTCAGACCGACGATGAAAAACACCACGCACACCATCACGACCATGAACCGGATCATCAGCCAGGTGAACGAGCGCACGCCCCGGTCGAAACTCGTTTCCTCGCTCCGCTCGGAGAGCCG
>JAKPPK010000111.1 GCA_029547385.1 Candidatus Latescibacterota bacterium | reverse complement strand
TGTGCTGGAACTGCACCGCGAGGTCCGCTTTGATCTGTTCCACGGCAACTGGCCGTACATGGGCGAGTGGCTCTACCTGGGCAAGAATTTCCCGAACGTGGCGCTGGATTGCTGCTGGCTCCATATCATTGACTCGATCTATGCACAGAACGTGCTCACTGAGTCGGTGGCGGCAGTGCCGCACGGCAAGATTCATGGATTCGGGGGCGATTACGGGGATTCCGTGGAGTTTGCGGCGGGGCACCTTTCGATCGCCCGGGATAACATTGCCGCAGCCCTGGCTCGACTGGTTGATTCCGGCTGGATCGGCATGGACGATGCCCGACAGATCGCCGCCGACTGGTTGTTCAATAACCCGAACCGATTCTTCCGCCTCGGTTTTGAAACGGTAACAGTGTGAACCGCGGGACTCGCGCAGGACCGGGCTGACGCGGGGAGTACCGAAATTGACCTTTGTGCGCCGCGGAACGCAAGAAGGAAGCCGGATGCGATGACGGAAACCTCACCAACGGCGGCGGGAAGGCGTCCCACCCGGGGCGTGGTGCTTTCGCTTTCCGACATTACGAGCTGGAACTGGCCGGAAGAGGCTTCCGCAGCAGGTCTTACGACGATTGCCACGCACGGGAGGGCGGGGGACAGCGCCGAATTCATGCAATCGGAGGTGGGTGAAGAGCTCCGAACACGCTGTGAAAGGGCGAGTGTCGAAATCGAGCATGAACTCCATGCGGCACGCGAACTCCTCCCGCGCGAACTTTTCGCCCGTCACCCCGATATGTTTCGCATGAATGAAGCGGGTGACCGTGTTCCGGATGCCAACCTCTGCGTCCATTCGGAAGAAGCGCTCGAGGTGTGTTGTCAGAACGCGTCGGCACTCGCCCGGGCGCTTGCTCCGACGACCGGACGTCATTTCTTCTGGATTGACGACGGGCAACCCATGTGTCGTTGTCCCCGATGCCGCCATTATTCGGACAGTGACCAGGCGCTCATCCTGGAAAACCGGTTGCTCACGACACTGCGGAAGGACAATCCGAAGGCGACGCTGGCGCATCTGGCTTATGCGAACACGCTCTGGCCTCCGGCAGACGTAAAGCCGCTTCCTGGCGTGTTTCTGGAATTTGCACCCATCCAGAGGCGTTACGACCTCCCATTCGGTGTGCGGGATGCGCAATCTGGCGGGGAGAAGGCACCAGGCCACGGCGAACAACTGGACGCCCTCGACGCAAACCTTGAACTTTTTGGTGCGGAAGGAGCGCAGGCGCTTGAATACTGGCTTGACGTTTCGCGCTTTTCCGGGTGGAACCGGGCAAATGTCGCACGAATACATTGGGACAAACGAATTGTGGAAGCGGACGCGAAACTGTACCACGACAGAGGCGTACGCAACGTTACGACGTTCGCCGTGTGGTTGGATGGAGATTACGTCCGAAGATTCGGCACGCCGCCGTTACGTGAATATGGAGATGCGTTGAGGTGGTAGAAATACCCGCGAAAACTGTGTGGATTGATCGCCGCATCGCGGACCACCCGGAATGCCGGTGCCGGTTGGAGCGGGTGTTGCCACACGTTCGTTGTCAGGATATCCGCTACTGCGATGGAGATCCGGGCGAGGAGTTTTCCTCGGTCTCAAGGCGCCGGCACGGCAAAGACGACTTCAGTGACGATGCGGTTCTGGCATTCACCACGTACGACTCCGGTCGACGCGGCTTCTATTTCCACTGGCGCGACGAAGCCGCGGCGCACGGCGGTGCGTGCCAGCCGGCAATGGAACTCAACATCGTCGAAGGGTGCGTCTTCCGTTGCGCCTATTGCGGTTTCGGTCGACGGGTTCATTTCACGCTTGACGTGGACCGGCTGATTGGCGAACTGGAAGCAGTTTTTGCGAAGCACCCGGAACAGCGGCTTTACAAATTCAGCAATATGACGGATCTTCCGGCCTTCGAACCGGAAATTGACATCGTTCCGCCCATGGTCCGCAGGTTTGCGCAGGAGACAGATCGCTATCTCATGCTGTTTACGAAAAGCGACAATGTGGCGTTTCTGCGGGATCTCGACCACCGCGGCCACACGATCATAAGCTGGTTGCTTACCGCAGATTCCGCAAGCAGACTGTTGGACAAACGTACTGCGACCATGGACGAACGGATCACCGCGATGGCGGAGATGCAGAAGGCGGGATATCTCGTCCGCGCACGGTTGAGCCCCATCATACCTGTGCGAAACTGGGAAAAGGAGTACCGTGCTCTTTTTGAGCACATGTTTGCACACGTTCAACCGGATCTGGTGACGCTGGAATTGCTGGGTTGGATGAAGTTCGATGATCTTCTCGCCGTGATTCCCCCGGAGCTTCTCGACGGGCAAATGCGTGAGGAAGCCCGTGCAGCCGCTGATAGCCTCAAGGATGTGATGTGGGCTCCGTTCACACAGGATGCTCACGAAAAAGTGTACCGGTTCTGCATCGATACGGTCAGAGAGCTGTCCCCGCGCACGCCGGTAAGCGTGTGCCACGGCACCGCCGCCACGTGGAAGGCACTGGGCGAATTGACAGGAATGACGCCCGGTGAGTACATCTGCAATTGCGGGCCGTTATCCGCGCCCGGGGGCGCTCTGTACGACGAACTCCACGCACCTCATTACGGAGCATGACAATGACCGAGCGTTTTGTCCAACTTGATCGTGGCGATGGAACCCGTGTTACGGCGCGAATCCGCGCAGGCAAGGGCCCGCATCTGATTCTTGTTCCCGGCACGTGGGGGAACATGGACACGCGAGGGCCATTGATGGAACGGCTCGATCCCGAACTCAACATCATCAATGTTGCACTTCCAGGGCAGGACGACAACTGGCCGCCGCCGAAAGACCCGTCCATCCCCGCCTTCACCGCGGACGTACTCCGCCTCGCGGATCATCTCGGACTGGAGCGCTTCTTTGTCGGTGGAAACAGCCTCGGCGGGATGATTTCCATCGACATGATCCGCCTCGCCGAGCAACGGCTGCTCGGTGTCATCACGCTTGAGGGATGGACGCACTGGAGTGCTCTTTACGAGGCATTCGGGGACAACACCGAGATCACGCTGAACCCGCAGCAATCGGCCTTGCTGCAGGAGGTCAGGCGGAAGCTGCTTGACCGGTGGGACCCCGGCATGCGCTCGCGGTATGCGACGATGTGGCGCGAGTGGGACGGGAGCGAAACATTGCAGAACTGCACCGTTCCCTTGCTCTCCATCTGGGGAGACCGCGGGAAGCCGCGCCCGGCACGTGACAAACTCAAAGTTCCGGTGAAAC
>JAKPPK010000107.1 GCA_029547385.1 Candidatus Latescibacterota bacterium | reverse complement strand
CGCCCGGTACAATGATGAAACGGATCGCCTCGACTACCTTGTGGACGCCTCGAAGGAGACAAACGACCCGCCCGATTCCGGGCGAGCGACCCAGTGCAAAATCCACTACTGCTTTTGCCCTTCCAGGCACGACGGCATTCTGTACGCGGCAACTCATCTCAGCGGCCCGGCGTTGGGCGACTTCCTGTATTCGCCCTGGGCTGATTGGAATGATCCGCGGAAAGCATTTCGTGGGTCAGCCCTGATGGCCTTCGATACCAAGACCGACACGGTTCTCTGGTGGGACACTATTGCGCCCCGCGAGGGAGGTCGTTGCATGGCGTTGGATGAGAACCGCGGAAAGCTCTATTGCATCACCTATCCGCGCGATCATTTTGTCATCTACGACATCAAGACACGTTCCCGGCGCGACCTTGGCAGGATTGGCGCGATCAATTCTCAGATCGTTTTCACGGACAGAAAGGGGCGGGCGTTCACGTCCTCTGATATGGGGCAACTGGTGCGTTACGACCCCGAACGAGACCGGCTCGAGGAGATCCCGGCTTATCTCCCGTGCGAGCCGTATCAATCACGCTGGCATTCGGTGTTCTACGATGCCGTTGCTTCGCCGGAAGGGGACTGCATCTACGGGGTGACGTGGCGGGAGCATATGCATTTGTTCCGTTACTGGCCGGAAGAGGGGGAATTCGGCCGCATGGAGGACTTCGGGCCGGTAACGCAGGAACGCGACCACTCTTACCCTGCGGATACCTTCTCCGACCATGCCGGCGGGCTCGTGTTTGGCGCGGACGGCATGCTCTACTTCGTGCATTCCCGCTGGCCGGAAAAATCGTCCTTTCCCACGCCGGAGGGCGCGGTAGGCGTCGTCTGTCAGGTGAACCCGCAGACGATGGAGAAAAAGGACTTTGCGTATCTGAAGGAAGAGGGGCGCCCGTCCCAGTACGTTTCCCGCGCGGGCAGAGACAGGTTCGGCAATCTGTATTTCGGCCATGTGGGCGGCACGCCTTCGGGTATGTTCCGGCTGCCGATGGACAATCCGTCGGGGCGAAGCGATTTGCACGAGCCGTTGAGGACGTGGGGCTGACAATTCCAAGGAGCGACACCGATGGCACTTGATCTCAGCAACAAGCAGTGGCCCGTGCATCCGTCGAAAAACCCGGAATTCGACCTCAGCTCGAGCCACGTGAAGAACATTGAGAAATACCACCATCGCAGTTTCACGCAGGAAGGAGCGATGGTGGCGATGCCGCTGGCATTCCCCGGGATTACCACGCCGATTCCGGCGGATGAATGCGCCATCATCAGCCTCGGAATGGATTCCACGCGGATGGTTTTCGGTGGAACAGCCGGGCGGGCGGCCCATGTGTTCGCGGCCATGACCCGTGGCGTCACAGGCATCGTTCACGATCTGGGAGTAATACCTGGCGCGACGGCCTGCACGGCTGTCATGCCGGCACCCGACCGAACCATTTTTCTCGCTGCCAGCGGTTCGTTCGGAGGCAGTCTCTACAGCCATCCGCCAGTGCCGTGGCCGTACGATTGTTTCCAGGAATGGGGTTTCTCACGTCCCGGATACACGGAAAAGGCACGCGTGTTTTCGGACGAGGGGATCGCCTGCGCAGTCTTCGATGAACTCCGCAAGACGATTTACGGCGTCTCCGACCGCACTGGTACCCTCTTCGCCGTGGAAACAGACCACCCCGAATGGGAGGTGCGCACCTTCGGCAAAGTGGATGCGGTGCATCGGTTTTCCCGGGTGCTGGTGCGCGATAACGGCGGCAATATCTGGGGCACCGCCTGCAATGGCTCGCTCTGGCGTTTTTCCCCGGAAGACGAAAGACTTGTGGATCTCGATATCTGGATTCCCTGCGCGGCCGGAAGGGAGATTCATAACCGCGCGGAGGCGTTTGCGCTGGATCCGGTAACCGGAATCATTTACGGCAGCGGGAGTTCAGACGGGTTCCTGTTCGCCTTCGATCCGGAGCAACAGGCTGTTCGTTCTCTCGGGAAGCCGGGGGTATCGCCGACAATCCGCGCCCTCACCGTGGGGAATGATGGAAGGCTCTTCGGTATGTGCGGCGGCGACGATGACATTGCTCATCTGTTCGTGTACGATCCTGCCGACGGAACTCTGCGCGATATTGGTACCCCCGTTTCTCTTTATGGCGCGCGAACGTACGGTTATGTCTTCGCGTCCGCGCTGACCGGCAAAGACGGCGAGTTGTTTTTCGGGCAGGCCGAACGCATGAGCCACATCTGGCAGTACTTCCCCGCAATTCCGCAGAGGGAAAGAGCGTAGGGTCGCCGCGGCGGTGTGGGGGTTCCGGTGAGGTTTTGGGGGCAGTTCGTGAACTGGCCCTACGTTTTTGGTTCGCCCTCCAACAGACAGACCAGAGGCGCATCAGCGGGCGGCATGGGAAGGGCAGCCAATTCGTCCAACGTCACCCACCGGATATCTGCGCACCCGATAGGGCGGGGTTTGTCTCCGTCCCGCAGTTCTGTGCGGTAGAAGTGCAGGTGGACCGTGCGATCGGGGTACGCGTGGCGGATGCTGGTGATCTGCTCCCCGACAACCGCGCGGACGCCCAATTCCTCCCGCAGTTCCCTCTTTAACGCCTCAGCGTGAGTCTCGCCCGGTTCCACCTTTCCGCCGGGAAACTCCCAGAGGCCACCCATGTGGGAATCAGGGTTGCGCTGCGTGACGAGAACCCTGCCACCCCGCCGAATTACCGCGGCGACGACTTCAATCGGGCGGCTACTCATCCGGCGGGATGCAACGCGTTCCAGATGGAATCGGCGATGGCGGCCATCCCTGCATCGCCCGGGTGGGCCGCAACCCCGGCGTGAGCGTACTCGCGCTCCGACCGAGCGTAATTCGCCTCAACGCTTCCAAGGTGACCGATATCCACAAAGGTTCCCCCGATCCTGTCGGAGACTTTGCGCAACACCGCGTCTTTCGCCGCATCGGCCCAGAAACAGCTCCGCACGACCATCTTTGGCTCGTACCCGTGCCTGACCACTTTCAGCAACCGCTCCGTGGCCGCACCGAACATACCCTGCTTCTCTTCGGTATCAAGGGCCCCCACGTTTTCCCCGATCGCCAGAACTACAAGGTCGGCCCGGAATCCGGACAGCGGCATGAATTCCCCCGCGATATCGAACGTTGCGTACCCGCGTTCAAAAGCAACTCCGCTCTCCACACGCGCCTCCGGCTCTACTCCTCCCGCATGTTCCGCGAACCGTTTTAGAAGGAGATGGACGAAGTCCTTCTCCGGCGCGCTGGCCGCCATGCCCCAGTGCCCGAACCATCCGATCTCCTCTTTGGGAGGGTGGATGGTGATGCTGTTGCCGATGAAAAGGATGCGTTTTGGTGTCATGTGTGGCTCCGTCGCGTGTGGACGATTACCGTCGCCGTCTGTGATCATTTTGTGCGTCGTCCGCAGCGCGGACGCGCGGCGAAAATCTCCATTTGTGAACAAACCCGTGTAGCACGGGCTGCGCCCTGCGCAGCAGGGGTCCCGCCCGTGCACGAATCGCTGCGACTACTATACATGCATGGGAAAGATGTCCATGGTACGGCCAGCCGCCGGGCCGGGCAACCGGGCCCCCTGTGCCCGAACGCAACGTTCGTCATTCCCGCGCAGGCGGGAATCCAGAGAGGAGCGCGCAGTTGCGCAACGCATATGTCGGCACTCCCGACATCGGCTAGGTGGCCCGGCACGCAGAGCGCCCTACCTCAACCACAACTGGCGGTCGAGACTTCGGTACTGCACTGCCTCCGCGACGTGGCGCGCCGTCACCTGATTCGACCCGTCGAGGTCGGCAATGGTGCGGGCAACCTTGAGGATGCGGTCGTGCGCGCGGGCCGAAAGCCCCATTTTCTGGATTGCCATACGCAAGAGCTCGTGGCTCTGATCGTCAATACGGCAATACGTGCGCAGGTCGCGGCTCACCATGCGGGCGTTGCAAAAGAGTCCCTCCCGTTCACGGAAGCGCTGCGCCTGAATATCCCGCGCCCGGTTGACCCGTTCCCGGATCGCGGCTGATCGCTCCCCGGTCGGGTCCGCGGCAAGCTCTTTGTACGGCACAGCCGGCACATTCACGTGGATGTCAATGCGGTCAAGCAACGGGCCTGAGAGCTTGCTCATGTAGCGTTCGATCATCTGCGGCGTGCAGGTGCATTTTCCGCTGGCGTCGCCGAAAAACCCGCACGGGCAGGGATTGCACGACGCGACGAGAAGGAACTCGGCGGGATAGTCGAGCGAAGTGGCCGCGCGGGAAATGGTGACGCGGCCGTCCTCAAGCGGTTGGCGCAGCACCTCCAGCACGGTGCGCTTGAACTCCGGCAACTCGTCCAGAAAAAGCACTCCGTGATGTGCCAGACTCACCTCTCCCGGCTTTGGGTAGGTCCCGCCTCCAATC
Source organism: Candidatus Latescibacterota bacterium (assembly GCA_029547385.1). GTDB lineage: Bacteria > Latescibacterota > MWCZ01 > MWCZ01 > MWCZ01 > MWCZ01. The sequence continues at coordinate 15,171 of JAKPPK010000107.1, read as the reverse complement.
AACCCCGCGTCGGAGATTGTATGGTGGGGAGATCGGAACGGCCGTGTGGCGATGAGTGCCTGCCCTGGTTCCATCTGTCCTGCCACGGAATGGATTTTCGTGACGGCGAGCGCTTCGTCCAGCGTCATGTCGGGGAGGATCGTCGGCATGCATCGGGCAAGCATGGTTTTCCCGGATCCGGGCGGCCCGATCATGATAACGTTATGCCCTCCGGCCGCCGCTACCTCAAGCGCACGCTTGACGTGCTGCTGGCCCTTCACGTCGAACATGTCCACCGTGTCGTCCACGTGATGGGCAAACACCTCCGCGAGGTTCAGGGAGTGGGGAACGTGCCCCCCCGGATTTGCCAGGATATCCAGCGCCTCGTCGAGGTTCTTTGCGGCATACACCTCGAGTCCTTCCACCAGAGCCGCTTCCTGAACATTGTCGGAAGGAACGATCATCATGCGCTTGCCTTCACGCTTCGCGGTTACCGCCATGGAAAGCACCCCCGGAACCGATCGCAGTGAGCCGTCGAGGGAAAGCTCGCCAACAAGTACGGCGTGGGGGAGGTTTTCGCTTACCGCCTGCTCGCTCGCGGCGAGGATTCCGACGGCCATGGGAAGGTCGAAGGCACTCCCTTCTTTGCGGATGTCAGCGGGAGCAAGGTTGATGGTGATGCGGCGGAGTGGGAAATAGAGGCCCGTGTTTTTCACCGCGGCGATAACACGATCCCGGCTCTCTTTCACCGCGCCTTCCGGGAGTCCTACCACGGTGAACGAGGGCACCTGCGAGTCGAGATTCGCCTCCACGTCAACGATGTACGCGTCGACGCCGTGTGTTGCTGCGGAAAACACGTGAGTCAACATGAAACGTACTTCCTCGGCTTATGTAGAACCGAAATCGTCAGTCTCTACCGGAACATTCATTATACGAGTGGTGTGTGTGTGACGCGTAGTGGGGGTTGGGAAACGACAGCAGATCACGCGGCGAATTGGCCGGGAGGATGCCAACGGGGGAAAATGATGGATTCGGACTCGTCAGTTACTTCGGGCAGGGACTGCCGTTGAATACCGAAGCGCCCACAACTCCTTGCCGCCGATGCCATGACCCCAGTGGTCGGGATGCGCATGAAGGCCATACACCTCTCCGCAGTTGACCGCGTCCTCGTCCCTGCTTTTTCCGAACGAAATCCAACCGACCGCTACCCCGGCTTCTTCCGCCAGGCACGTGCATACTGCGGGATCGGAAAACACTCTGCGCCAGCTTTCAGACCGTTTTTCGACAGTCCAATGCTTAACACGCTCATCCGGAACGATCCCTTCGCAAGCCTCCTGCAAGGAACGGACATCGTGCTCGAGGGTGACCCGCCTCATCATTTCCGCGCTCTCCTTCCGTGGGATTTGCTCCTGGCGCGTCATTCCCACGAAGGCGGCAACCGAGACAGTGACCCCACCGGTATCGTCGCGATCACACAATGATGTTTCTCTGAGGTATACGCGATGAGCAGCACCCCGTTGTGCTCCAACGCACAGGGGTACGACCACTCGGAACCACAGCCCAGCACTTCAGAAAACCCGTGGGCGACCTTCAAGACCGTGGAAAACTCGCGCTCACCCGGCCTGCTGACCGCGATGGTGAGAAGATCGCGGTACCCGTCCGAGGGCGTGTTGAAGACGATGTACCGCTGCCCGGTGCTCAGTATGCCCGAACACATTTTCGCCGCGCCAAGGGGCATGTTCTGCTCAAACGGCCCGCGCCACGTCCTCCCGCCGTCAGTGCTCAGGAACACGAGCGCAAAACCGTGGTCATTCCGGACGAAGGCAGTCACGTCCGCCCCTTCCACGATCAACGTCGTTTCGGGGTATTTCAACGACCGACCATCCGGAAGTATGCCTTCGGGCAGGAGCCTTACAACCTCCCAATCACCGAGCGGCGCCTTGCTCCGCGCAACGGCGGGAATCATCGGCAACTGGCCCGCCCGTTCGGCGCACCGTCCTGCCATGAGGAATGTTCCGTCGTCTGTCGTTACCGGGGTCGAGTTTGGCAGGAAAAGCGGTGCGATTGTGCCGCAGGGAACCCAGTCTGAAAACGCCCCCGAGGCACCGAGCCTGAACGCTTCGCACGAGACCACCAGGTCGTGACCCGTCATCGTCGAAACGTACGCGAACAGGTCATCCCCGGTGGACAGGAATTGCACGGGGACGTAAAATACGCCTTTGCCATCTCCGTCCGCCGCGATAACCTCCACGTCGGACCACGTGCTCCCGTCATCAGCCGATCGCCTGCCACGGATGAGTGACTCGCCGACGATCTCACCTTCGGGGCAGTTGTACCATGCGGCAAAAAGGACGCCATTGTGCGCGACGATTGCGCAGTCGTGGAGAAATCTGTATTTGTCTCTGCCTGCGCGGTGCACGACAGTGTGCTCGATTCCGGCGGGGTAAAGAAGGTTGCCGTTCGCCGGGTAGGGCGTTGCCACCTTCCACAAGGTGAGAGTCTCAGGCACGAAGTATTCCCTCCTCATGCCGTGTTCCTGCGTGGCGTGTCAGTTTCTTCGCTTCCCTAAGAATGACGCCCCTCCCCCGCGTTGATCCCTCATTCCCACGCAGGCGGGAATCCATGTGGAACGCTCCCGATGGTGACTCGCCAGCTCGTGGAAACGGCGGATTTTTCCCGTTTGGGCCGTGGGACCGTGCCCGTCCTGCCTCCCGCCGAGTGCAGAGAGGGAACGGAACGGTAACGAAAGCAACGCCACAGTCCGGTCAGCCTTTCAGCGGTTCAACGGAAAAAGCTGATGAGAAGCAGAACATTCAGCGCCGAGACTATCGTCCCGAGAACAACAAGGGTGACAATGAGCAGAGGGCCGTTTCTGTACTCGCCCATCACCTTTGCAGATGAGGTAAGATAGACCTGCAGGAAGATTGTCACCGGAAGTTGCACGCTCAGAATCATCTGAGAAATTATCAACCCTTGAAACGGATTGCTGATGAACAGTATCACGAGCAATGCGCACACCAGCGAAATGACTATCCCGATTCTTGTGTGCGAGTCCTTGACGTCGTAAGGCTCCCGGAACATCCCCGCAAAAATGCTTCCCGCAGCCATGCCCGATGTCATGGTGGAAGAGACGCCTGCCAGCAACAATGCAACGGCGAACACAAACGCTGAATGTTCTCCCAGGAGCGGCGCCAGCAGCTTTTGAGCCTGAGTAAGGTCCACGACAGGAATCTTCGCATTGAAGAAGGACGCGGCTGCGAGGATGATCATCGCGCTGTTTATCGCCCAACCGACGAGCATCGAAAACAACGTGTCAAGGAATTCGAACCGAAGCTGCTTGCGAATAACCGCACCATCTTCCAGGTTCCACTGACGAGTCTGGATTATCTCTGAGTGCAGGAACAGATTGTGCGGCATTACGACGGCACCCAGCACACTCATGATGATCAGCATTGAGCCGTCTGGGAATGAGGGTGTGACCCAGCTCACGAAAACCTGATCCCATTCCACGGTGGTCAATGACAGTTCGTAGAGGAACGAAAGACCGATAATCGATACCAGCGCAACAATGCCTTTTTCAACAGCCTTATAGGTGTTCGTGAACAGCATCACGACGACAAATATCGTTACCAGGGCTGCAGCAACCGGGACAGGGATGGCAAAGATCATGTTCAGTGCGATGCTCGCCCCAAGGATTTCTGCCAGGGAGGTGGATATCGACGCAACCATCACGGAGGACAGGATCAGCGTGGAGTAGGGCGCCTTCACGTGCAAGCTAGTGGCTTCAGACAAACAGAACCCCGTAACGATACCCAAATGGGCGACGTTGTGCTGGAGGATTATGAGCATCACCGTTGATAACGAGACCACCCACAGCAATGCATACCCGAAGTCCGCCCCGGCGGAAAGATTCGACGCCCAGTTCCCGGGGTCGATGAACCCCACGGTGACGAGCAAACCGGGACCGATGTACTTCAGGATCTCCAGCGCACCCAGACGCGGCGAGTGTTTCTTCAAAGTCATGTGGATATCCGTGTCTCGGAAATACTTTGAAAAGCAGCACAAAAACCGAAAACGCGCCGATTTTTCGCCCGGCTTATCATTTCATCAGTAACAGGCTAAGCGCCATAACCAGCATTCCCCCGACCATTCCGAGAAGGCTGTCGTGCCCTTTGCCATACGCGCGGCTCGTGGGAAGTAACTCGTCCACGCTGATGTACACCATGATACCGGCCACCCCGCCGAACAGGATCCCCATTATATGAGGAGGTATGGCGCCGCCATCACTCACGAGCAACAGAATAGCCACATAGCCCGCCGCCGCGCCCACCGGCTCAGCTACTCCGCTCAACAGGGAGTACATGAAGGCCTTTTTTCGGTCTCCGGTTGCGTAGTAAATGGGCACGGAGACGCTGACTCCTTCCGGGATGTTGTGCAGCGCCACTGCAACCGCGATGGCAATACCGAGCCCCGGATCGTTCAGGGCGGCCAGGAACGTCGCCAGCCCCTCAGGGAAGTTGTGAATAGTGATGGCGAAAGCGGTGAAAAGACCCATCCGAAGGAGTTTTTTGTGGTCGGTATGGGAACCGGCGTTGCTTCTCCGGCTCGATACCGTCACAGGGCGTTCCTGCAGCGGCGCCGTCTCGTCTTCAGATGGCGAGGTGTGCGGGTTCTCCGCCGACGGGATCACATTGTCGATGATCCCGATGAGCAGCATTCCGCCGAAAAACGCCGCGGCATTGGCCCAGTGACCCCAGTAGCCGCCATAGGCCTCGACAAGCGCGTTCGTGCCCTTCAGAAAGATCTCCACGAACGCTACGTAGAGCATGACGCCGGCCGAAAAACCGGTGGCTACGGAGAGGAAGCGGTAGTTCGTCTTGCTGGCGGTGAACGCGATAATACTGCCGATGCCTGTTGCCATGCCGGCGAACACTGTGAGCCCGAACGCGAGAAGCACATTGTTCATACACTGTTTTCCCTGGTGATCTTGCCCGTCGCCCCGAACGTTCCTCGAATCGGCTACCGTTCACGCTCTTTCCAGCGCGTCCACCGGCAATTTCGTCACACCGACCTTTTCCTTCGTGATGCTGTACACCACCCAGACGTTCTTGCCCACCGTCAGGGCTTTGTAGTACTGCGGACCGCCGAACTTGTACATACCCCCGTCTGGCTCACGATCCACGTGAAGGAGTTCGTACGTCCTGTCGAAGGTGATTCCGTCATCCGAGAGCGTGATGAACATGACCTTCCGGCTCTTGTCAGCGGCGTTGTAGTAGTCATCGAAGCTGTTGCAGATGACCCACACCCGCCCGCTCGGAATTTCTCCCGCCACCGGCATCGCTCCGCCATACAGGTTCGTCTCCACTGCCGGTGGGTAACAGTCCTCTTCCCGCTTTTTGAGCGCAGCCCAGTAGTGGCCCCGGCGCTCGAGGTTATCCCGCAGAACCACCCACTTCCCGTCGCGGCGGCGGAATTCCGTCTCGTGAGCGAGACCGTTTGTGCCGTCCTCCGTCAGCCTGCTCGTGCCGGGTGCATATTTCGCATGGCGCGCAAACTGGACTGGCACCCCGTTCAGGATGTCATCTCGCATCTCGGTCGGGGCGGCATCAAACGGTAACGCCTCCGAATACGGCGGTAACAACGGCGCGATATCCTTCCACCTTCCATCGCACACCTCGAACCGCCTCGTGAGGGGCGCCTGGGCGTACATCGGGGAATCGGCTGCGAGAACGCCGTCCTGAATTCTCCACCGCTGGACGAAACGCAGTCCGAGATCCAGCCACAGGTCGTAGATGAACCCCCGTTCGCGGTCGAGGTCGTCGCTCCATGCCGAGGCAGGGAGCGGTTTGGTCTGAAACCCGTGGTATTGCACGTCATTGGTGTAGCCATGGCAGGCAACTATCAACCCGCTGGTGTACAGCCTTCCGTTGATAAGCTGCAGGCCGCCGAGCGCATAAGGGTAGATGATGTGCGGGTCGTGGTTCCACCATCGCCTGCGGACCGGAATCGGCGGCGGGATGATCTCCACCAGCGCGCCATCCCGGCTCCAGTCGATCTCCTCGAATGCTTCGTCAAACTGCCCGGCGTATGCGAGCATGCGTTGACCTGGCCCGTTCTCGTCCTTGCTGTGCTGCGTCCAGTACACGATGAAGGTGCGGTCTTTGAGCACGATTGCCGGATGATGGCTGTAGGTTCCGTGGCGCAGGCTTTCGTACCGCCCGTCGCCGCCCTCGTCCACGTTCGCGGCGCAGGGGAAGGGGTCGTACAGGACGGTGTGTGCTGCTGCGGGGAAAGGTGGCAGACCGAGGTCAGGCGCGTTTGCGTCGAAGGTTGCCGGTGGAACCCATGTGATAGGCGACGGTGTCATGTGTTGGTTCCTTTGCGGGAATCGGATTTTCGGGTACCTGAACCCATGTGCGCGGGTCGCGTTATCTGCCGTGCGGTATCCAGCGGAAGCTTCGTTTCTCGTGCACGGCCGCTTCCGCGGATCTGATGGCCACCCCCCACTCGTCAAACCTTGGCAAAACCAGCGAAAAACTCATAAACTTAAAACCTTGTGTCTGTTCTTGATCGCGCGCGCAGCAGATGGTTCGCGCGGCTTAGGCTGTTGAAAGGATACCCAATGGCGTCTCAGGTGAAAAACCCCGCGCTGGCCGAGCAGGGCAGGCGGAACATTGAATGGGCGGAGCGGCAGATGGGCGCGCTCTTGAAAGTGCAGGAACGTTTTGCGAAAGAGAAGCCGCTCGTCGGCGTGCGAGTAGGCATGGCGCTTCACGTAACGAAGGAAACGGCCGTGCTTGTGAAAACGCTTGTTGCGGGTGGCGCCGAGGTTTCCATCACCGGCTGCAACCCGCTTTCGACTCAGGACGATGTGGCCGCCGCGCTGGCGCTGGAACCGCACGTCGAGGTGTTCGCCCACAAAGGCGAAACGCGGGAGGAGTACTACGATTTCCTCAACCGTGTCATCGCCTTCAAGCCGCACGTGACCATAGATGACGGCTGCGACCTCGTCTCCGAAATCCACACAAAGCATCAGGGGCTCATACCGGACGTCATCTGCGGGTGCGAGGAAACAACGACCGGCGTCATACGCCTCGCCGCAATGGAAAAGGATTGCGCGCTCAAATACCCCATGATCGCAGTCAACGACAGCGACACGAAGCATCTCATGGATAATTACTACGGCACGGGCCAGTCCACTCTCGACGGCATCCTCCGCGCATCGAACATCCTTATCTCCGGCAAGGTCATTGTTGTCGTAGGGTACGGGAATTGCGGCAAGGGTGTTGCCAGCCGCGCCCGCGGGCTTGGGGCACGGGTTATCGTCACCGAGGTAAACCCCTTCCGGGCGCTGCAGGCTACCATGGACGGATTTGCCGTGATGCCGATGGCCGAAGCAGTGCGCGAGGGCGAGGTATTTGTCACCGTCACGGGCAACAAGAACGTCGTGAGTACCGAGCACATCAGAGCGATGAAAGACGGCGCAATCCTTGCCAATTCGGGCCATTTCGACAACGAGGTAGACGTGGCAGGCCTTACCGCGATGGCGAAAGCGAAACGCACGGTCCGCCCGATGTTCGACGAATACGACCTCGGCGGGAAGGTCGTGTTTCTTGCGGGAGAAGGCCGGCTGGTGAACCTTGCCGCCGCCGAAGGGCACCCCTCCACCGTGATGGCGATGTCATTCTGCAATCAGGCGATGGCAGTGGAATGGGGGGTAAAGAACCGGGGCAAGCTGGAAGCAAAAGTCTACCGTCTCCCCCCCGAACTGGATCTGGAGGTATCGCGGCTCCAACTCGAAGCAATGGGCATTCGCATTGACAAACTGACGCCGGAGCAGGAGGCCTACCTCAATTCGTGGCAGGAAGGCACCTGACGAACCGTTCCCGGAACCGGAACACGGAAAAAGCGCGGCGACCCGATAAGGGTGCCGCGCTTCTGTTTTTCGGGAACGAAGGGAAACCCGAAGAAGAAGGCAACGAAACGCTGGCGGAGAGGGAGGGATTCGAACCCTCGGAACGGCTCATCACCGCTCACACGATTTCCAGTCGTGCCGGTTAAACCACTCCCGCACCTCTCCGCACGAGATGCATACACTGCTTCAGATCGGGTAAGAATGGCGGAGAGGCAGGGATTCGAACCCTGGGAGGGCAAAACCCTCAACGGTTTTCGAGACCGCCCCTTTCAACCGCTCAGGCACCTCTCCGCGAAATCATCGCCGTGACGAAAAGAACTCGCGCAGGAGCGCGGCGCTTTCGTCGGCAAGCACCCCCGAAATGATGTTGACGCGGTGGTTCCACCCCATATCCGGAGCCAACGCGTCGATCCGGGAACCGCATGCGCCGAATTTCGGATCCCTCGCGCCGAATACCAGCCCGCCAATCCGCGAGAGCATCAACGCGCCTGCGCACATCATGCATGGTTCCAGGGTGACGTACAGCACGGCGTCATTCAACCGCCAGGCACCCACTGCCTGCGTTGCTTCGCGCAGCGCAAGCATCTCCGCGTGGTTCAACGCGCTTTCGCCCGTTTCAACGGTATTGTGACCGCGGCCGATCACGATTCCGTCGCGGACAACCACTGCCCCTACCGGCACTTCCTGTTCATGAAGCGCCGCCCTTGCCTCGGCAAGCGCGAGGCGCATCCAGGTTTCGTGATCCGGAATTCTATCCAGAAGCAGGCGTCATGTCCTCGGTGGAAATCGCTGGACGGGCAGAGAAAAAAAAGAAGTGCGCTCAGAGGGAGTCGAACCCCCAACCTTCTGATCCGTAGTCAGATGCTCTATCCAATTGAGCTATGAGCGCACGCGATCGTTTTTGTGATTATGAACTTTTTAATATACTGCCCAAATCCCGCAGGAACAAGCCCGCGAGGGCCACTCCGTCCTATGTCCGGTCATCCATGGGAACGTATTCCCGTTCGTCCTCGCCCACATATTGCTGCCGCGGGCGGACGATTTTCCGTTCCTCTTCGTTGTCCATCAGCTCGAGCCAGTGGGAAAGCCATCCTGCAGTTCGGGCAAGCGCGAACAGCACGGGGAACATGTCAACCGGGAACCCGAGTGCCTTGTAAATGATGCCGGAGTAGAAATCTACGTTCGGGTAGAGCTTCCTCTTGATGAAATACTCGTCGCTCAGCGCAATGCACTCCAGTTCCCTCGCAACGTCGATGAGCGGATCTGGACCCGTCACTTCCAGCACCTGGTCCGCCATTTTCTTGATTATCTTGGCTCGCGGATCGTAGTTCTTGTAAACCCGGTGCCCGAACCCCATCAAACGCGTCTCGTGGTTTTTGACGCGCTTGATGAACGCTGGAATGTTTTCAGTCGATCCGATCTGCGCGAGCATTTCCAGCGCTTCCTGGTTTGCGCCGCCGTGAAGTTGCCCGTAAAGCGCGCCCGCCGCCGCCGAAATTGCGGAATAGGGGTCTGAAAGTGCGCTTCCTACCGTTCGCATCGTGGTGGTGCTACAATTCTGTTCATGGTCCGCATGCAGGATGAACAGCACGTCCAGCGCCCGTTCTATCACCGGGTTTTGGTAAATTTCCTCCTTACCCGGCTGCATGCGAAAAAGCATGTTCAAGAAGTTGTAGATGTAAGAGAGCGACGGATCGGGGTACACGTAAGGAAGCCCGCAGCTGTGGCGGTACGTATAGGCGGCGATCGTCGGAACCGATGCGATGATGTTGATCGTTTCGCGCATTCGCTGTTTCGGGTCCAGAACATGTTTCGCGGCCGGGTAGAACGTTGATTTCGCTCCGAGTGTTCCCACAAAAACACCCATCGCGTGGGCATTGCTGTGGAACCCGTCGAGGAACTTCTTGATTGATTCGTGGATAAGCATGTTCTTGACGATTTTGTTCGTCCAGTCCGCAAACTCGGCGAACGTCGGCAGTTTCCCGTGTATCAGCAGGTACGCCACTTCCAGGAACGTCGATTTCTCAGCGAGTTGCTCAATCGGATAGCCGCGGTATCGCAGGATGCCCCGCTCGCCATCAATGAACGTGATCGCACTGGCGGTCGTTTCCGTGTTGGTGAGCGCCGGGTCGAATGAGAGCAATCCGAAATCATCCTCACTGACCTTGATCTGGCGCAGATCCATGGCGCTGATTGACGCGCCATATTCGGGGTACGTCCCGTACCTGATGGGGATCACATAAACCTTGCCGGTCCTGTTGTCAGTTACGGTGAGAGTATCCTCCGCCATCTTTTCGAACCTTTCTTCCCCAGTTTTCGTGAACAACCACCATTTTCGCGACGCGTGCGATCAAAGCATCGGTTCCAGGATCTTGATCGCACGCAGTATGTCAACTCGTTGCTGAGGCCCGTGGATCTCCCGTTCGATGGTCAAGGGCCCTTCAAATCCTTTGGCCTTCAGTCGGCGTATCAACAGATCAAACCGGACAGCCCCTTCGCCGAGGGGCGTCTCGTGACCAAGCGCCTCATCGCGGTTCGGCCACACACCGTCCTTGGCATGCAGTCCTCGCACATACTCGCCGAAAATCTCTTCGGCGTCCAGAGGGTTTGCTTTGCCGTAAAGAATCAGGTTCGCCGGGTCGAGATTCACGAAAAGATTCCCCGTACCGACGTCGCGGATTGTTCGCTTGAGCGTCGACGGCAACTCCTGTCCGGTCTCGAAGCAGAACTTCTGACCGTTCCGTTTGCAGTGAAGCGCCAGATCGCGCATCGCGTCGACGAATGTCTCGTATACCGGGTCACGCTCGTCGTCCGGGATGAACCCGATGTGGCAGGTGATGCTGTCGATCCCCATGCGCGCTACCCAGTCGCTGAAAAGTTTTCCCGATCTGAGGCGCTCATCTCGAAAGCGAGGCGCAACCAGCCCCATTGTGGACGGACCGTTGACGTTGTCAAATTGCTGGCCTTCCCAGAGCAGAAACACAGAACTGATCCGTACACCCGCCTTGTCCGCAGCGTTGCGAACCTTCTCCGGGTCGGAATACTTCCCGGCGAGCGCTGCCTCCGCGGTTCCTGTAACCTGGCATGTCGGAATACCCAGCTCAGCGACCTGTCTGAACGACTCGTTCGGATCGCTCGCGAAGCCCACCATGAGCCCCAGTTCCAGCTTTTTCACAGCGCCATCCTTGTGAAAAGGTCCACGGAAGAGAAGAGACGTCAGTTCGATTTGTTCGAGTAGGAAACGCGTACCGAAGTGCGAATGCCGCCCCGCGGGTTGAAATCAGCCACAACAACCGCGCGCCGCGGCTTGCAGGCGGCTACAAACTCGTTCAGTATCTTGTTCGCGACGTTCTCAAAAAAGATACCCATATTCCGATACGCCTGCATATACAGCTTCAGGGACTTCAGCTCAACGCAAAGAGCATCGGGTTCATACACGATGGTGATCGTGGCGAAATCCGGTTGCCCGGTTTTCGGACACATCGAAGTGAACTCGGGAATCGTAATCCTGATTGTGTAACTGCGGTCGCGATATTGATTTGGCCACACATCAATAGCAGGTGTCTCGCCCTGTGATTTCGCATGGTTTTCGTCGTACCCCGTAGTTGTCGTCACTGTCCGCTTCCCTCCTCACAGGCCGGCGAATGCGCACAACGCATCGCTCAAAATGGCGTCCGTTTCCAGGTCAACATCGATACCGATCACATGCGTTCCACTGGCAGGAAAAACCCATTCTGCGTTCTCGCCAAGCCCGTGCGCGGGCATGAAACGCAGCGAATGACGCTCCGGGTGTATGGCTACGTCCACCGCACCGATGTCCCAGAATTCCTTTGGCGGATTATCTGAGAGGGACCTGCCCGATCTGGTGGTCCATTCCACGGTTCGATCCGCCAGCAACGTATGTATCGGTTTTCCCATCTCCCGGAGCTGCCCCACCAGCCGCTCAGTTCGCCACACGAGCTTCTCAGTTACGCCCCAGGCGGGAACATGGAATAGCGTGGATAACATCGCGGCACGGCTTTCGAAAAGCGCCTTCACGGCCCAGGGGTCCCCCAACGCATTCCATTCTGATCCGCGTCGGCGGAATTCCTCCTCGTCCCGGAATCCACCGAGCCATATGAAACGCGCCTTCGACGCGATCTCAGGGGCGCGAAGAAGCGCGGAGGCAAGATCAGTTGCCGGCCCCGTTCCGATCACGAACAACGGCTCCGGATCTTCGGTCAGAGCACGGTCAATGATGAAATCCACCCCTTCAGCGGAGCCCGGGCTCACACTGTTGTCGAGGGGACGCTCCACACCCCGCAGATTCGGGACCTCAGGCCGCCCGAGAGCCGCCAGAATGGCCGCCGCTTCTTCCTGGTAGATCGTTACCGATTCGGGTCCGTTTGAATGCGTATTCTGAACATTGACGATCGCCTCAATCCGCACACCTTTCGCGAACGCATACGTGATCGCGAACTGATCGTCAATTTCGTTTTTCGTGTCGCAATCAAGGATCACACGCATTGTCACGCTGCCTTTTACAGAAGCACGTCAGCATCGCCGCGTCTAACGTGTTGTGCCGCAAGGCACACCCGCGCGAAATAGCCGTCAACAGACGGCAGGAAATCTGCATTTGTCAGAACCCGAGTACCGGTTGCTGGCGCATTGCCCGGATTCGTTGAGTAGAAAACTGGAGCAACCAACCGGTTCACGCGGCCCAGAAAAAGCTCCAACCCGTCACCCGCCGGGACGTGGACGATCGCTGCAATTTCCTCCGCCGCAACCGAGTAGTCTTCGAGACCGCGGTTGTCGACAATGCCGTACACCGTTTGAATCTCCCGGTCCACGAACTGCCCGAAGCGGTGCGCACTCTGGCGCACGCCGAGGAAACGTAACCGGGAAGCCGGAACGTGGAGGCCAAGTTCTTCCCCCAGTTCTCGGACCGCTCCCGCCAGAGGATTCTCCCCTTTGTTGAGATGGCCTCCGACGGCAACGTCTATCATGCCGGGAGCGATATCCTTCCCCGCGGAGCGCTGCTGAAACAGAACGTGGCCATCTCCCAGACCGGGCGCAAATACCCACACATGGACAGTTTTGTGCCAAAGGCCCTGTTCGTGGACTTCCGAACGTGTTGCCTCGGCCACGTGACAACCGTTGTCGTCACATACGTCCAGCAACTCATCCGACATGGGGTTCTTCTTCGCGGTTGACGGTGACGGCCCATGCGGCGGCAAATTCATCCTCAGTTACGTCGGAGACGACTGTAGCGTCGCCAATGCCCCGGGGCATGACGAAACGGAGCACCCCACCAAGGGATTTCTTGTCGCCTTTCATGGCATTCCAGATGTTACGGGGTGCCATGTCGGTTGGCGGGGGAATGCGGAGCAGGCGCCGGAGAATCCTTCGCTGCCGAGAGAGTTCGTCGGAGCGCCACAGGCCCCGTTCGCACGCCATCTGCCCGGCTACCATCATTCCAAACCCGACTGCTTCCCCGTGGCGATAGCGCTGGTAAGCTCCCAGCTTCTCAATCGCGTGTCCTGCGGTATGTCCGTAGTTGAGGATGGCACGGAGGCCGGATTCCTTTTCGTCCTGACCGACAACGGACGCCTTGATCCGGCAATTTGCGGCGACGAGGTCTATCCACGAATCGGCAGAAGCGGTTCCTGCCACAAAGGCATCCAGCGACGCCTCAAGCAGATCGAACAAACCCGGATCGCGAATTACTGCGTGTTTGAGGACTTCAACAAGCCCGGCCCGCAGGTCGCGTTCCGAAAGGGAGGCCAGCAGGGCGGTGTCGACAAACACCAAGGACGGTTGATGAAACGCACCAATCAGGTTTTTGCCGAGTGGATGATCGACACCCGTTTTGCCGCCGACGCTTGCGTCGACCTGAGCCACAACCGTGGTGGGAACTTGAACGAAGGGCAGTCCCCTGAGGCAGATGGCGGCGACAAACCCGGCAACATCGCCCGCAACGCCGCCACCAAATCCGATCACCAGACTTTCGCGGTCGAAGCCTGCGGCCAGGAAGTGATCCAGTATTCCGGCGACCGTGTGAAGCGTTTTGTGTTCCTCGCCGGGCTCGATGATCTTCGGGACAACGTGGAAACCCGCCGCCTCAAGACTCGCTGAGCACTGGTCTCCGTAAAGGCTCCATACTGTTTTGTCAGAAACAACGCCGACAAGGCGCCCCGCCGTCACCCTCCTTACTGACTTCCCCAACGTGCACAGCATGGAGTTCCCGATGACCACGGGATAGGTTCTGCTGCCCAGAGGCACTTCCACGGTTTCGGTTCTTGCCACGGAAAGGCACCTCGTACCTGTAATTCGCGGAAGGCGGGTGGAACGCAAAGCGCCCCGATTTCCCGTCGGAATCATCGGGGCGCGCGGCAAAAGGTGGCGCCCCCCAGAATCGAACTGGGGACACAGGGATTTTCAGTCCCTTGCTCTACCAACTGAGCTAGAGCGCCATGAAAGACAATTAAGTATAGGACGTCCGCCGACATCGGTCAATGCCGCGGCATCGGTCAATGCCGAAGACGCTCATTCGCTCGTGCGAGCGCTCTGTCGAAGGGCCTGCAACCGGTCGCGCAATACGGCCGCCCGTTCGAAATGCTCCGAAGCGATTGCCTCGCGCAGTTCGCGCTCCACCCGTTGCTCCAGCGTCAATGGCCGCGTCTGAGAGATGTCTTCCAGCCATTTCTTGAGGTAACTGATCTCGCCGGAGTTCTCGATGGCATCCTCTCGGCCCTGTTCCCGGTAGATTTCAGCGATGTCTTCAATTCCGCGATTGATCCGCTCTACGGCCCCGTCAAAATCCTTGGCTTCCCACGCCTGGCGCGCGCCCGCGAGAAACTTGTGGACGAGAATGAATGGTTTCCATTGCGTGAACATTTCGCGCAGCTGGTCGTTTTCGGCGTACTTCACGACGAAATCGATGATTTTCAGATTGTGGTCCGCATCCTCCTCTGCGGCGCGATACTCCCCCAGCTCAAGCCAACTGATGCGGCGATGGTAGAACTGCATGCTTTCCTGCTGCAGGCGCACACAATCTTCCTCATCCAATCTGAACTCGCCACCTTCGTGTTCCCCGCCAGGTGCTTCCTCCGCAAGGTGCATGTAGTACTCGAGTGCAGTGGTGAAACCGTGAGGTCTTTTGCCGTCAGGCCTTCCGGAAATCTCCATCTGGAGGAGGCCAAGATCCAGCCGAATCTGGAGGCGAGGCCGCCCGTCGTCGCCGACAATGCGTCTCACCGCCGGCCGGTCCGGTCGGAAGTCCCACCCTTCGAGGATTG
>JAKPPK010000035.1 GCA_029547385.1 Candidatus Latescibacterota bacterium | reverse complement strand
CGTGCTTCCGGTAACGCCTGGTTCAAACCGAGCGCGCAGAGGACCAGGGTGCCCTTCCCCACGCGGTATTCCACGATATACGCAAGGGAATGACACACGGGGTAACGGTGGAATACACGGATCACCGGTTCTGTTTCAGGGAGACCCAGTCCTCCGATGTCCAACGGAGGGTACTCCTCAATCATTCGGAAGAACTGGAAATCTGCATACCCGTCATGAGGAAAGCCTTCGAGCATCGGATGTTTTGCGACAATGGTTGCGTTCTGACCGTCCTCGTACGGGCCGTAATTCGCGGGCGGGGTGAAAAAGTACATCACATACCCGAAGTTCGGGCCGTGTGGTCGCACAAGTCCTTCGGTGGCTCCGAGGATGACACTCCCGCCATCGCCAAGGTATCGACACAGAGAGTCATCCAGCACATCGCTCAAAACGATTCTCTCCGGGCTGACCTCCCTCGCGTCGCACACCGGAACTTCCACCGTCCCCACCCATGAAACTGTCGCACTGCGATGGCGACACACGTTCTCCGGCACCATTTGAGTTTCCGGAAACACCCAAATATCCCATTCGTTGTCTGCGGAACGTTTCCCGTCGCTGAGGACCGCATACAGGCGCCCGTGCTGCGGCCTTTGTACGCGCGGCACCGAAATCTCCACCGGTTTGGCGGAGTTTGTAACGAAGGGCACGTGCGCGTACGGAACAACGGCCCCTGCCTTCTGCATCCCGGGAACTCCCAACCGCCATTCGAGCCTCGGATCCGCAAAGGGCGGGTGTGAGAAATCAGAAACCGAGAACGCGATCTCGACTGTGCTGCCCGCAACCAGCACATGCTGGTCAAATCCCAGGCTGCACATGATGACGGTATCACCATTCGTTCTCTGCCACTCGGTCGGAGTGGCCAGTTTCCGTTCGTAGAACTCGTCAATCACGCCCTGCGGCGATGGGTTGGCGTCCATGGCGTTGAAGTGGCTGATGCCCGCGAGTTTCGGGTTATCCCGCCTGCACCCCTCCATCTTCGCTTTCGCTTCGAGCAGTTGTAGCCGCTGGCTGTTACGGGCCGCCGGAGCCAAAACACGGCTGAGACCGTTTCGGGCGGCCTCGCGTTCCGCGATTTCGATTGCGTACGGGCGAACCGCACCCGAGTATTTGTGCCTGATCGCTGGATCAGGAAGGGAACTCCACCAGCGGAATTCGTGCTGAATGACCGGGAGGTCGGTGTCTTTCACGCGCGCGGCATCGTCGTTGACGAAATCGCCGGGGAGTGCGGGGTTGAAGCCCCCGTCGGTCCAAATCACCATGGCAGTTGGTTTGATGGCCTTTGTGTCGTGGTAACACTGCCAGGCAATGCCGTGGAATTGCGTGTCTTTGCCGTACTCGTTGCTCATGCAGTAGAGGTTGGCCGACGGGTGGTTCACGTCGCGCTGAACCACAAGATCCCACTGGCGTTTGAGCGTCGGGTAATGGTCGGGTGTTGGTTTGGGCCACTGGTAGACATGCCATGGCGTGTGCCCGCCCCACGCACCCAGAATACCCATCTCGCTCTGCACCAGAATGCCCACCTCGTCCGCGGCATCGTAATACTCGGGTCCGTAGACGTACGACTGACACCTCACGTGGTTGTAGCCGTAGTCGCGCAGGGCCTGCAGTTTGCGCCGCCAGCGGTCGCGGTCTGTATCGGGCGAGCCTGTTTCCGGGCATGAGAGGAAATCGCCAGAGCCGCGCATGTAGTACGGTTCGTCGTTGATGAGGAACTGGTTCTTGCGGGTGGAGAGCTGCACAAATCCGGTTCGTTCGCTCTGTGCATCGATGACGGCGTCCCCCACAAGGAGGGCGATGTCCACGCGGTAGAGACTGGGCGTTTCGGGGCTCCAGAGCCGGGGCGACGGCACCGGTACGCGGAACTCGATGTTCTTGCCCCTTGCCGGCACTTCCACGGTTATTGGCGCGCTGTTGCCGCCGATGGCGATCACGGAAGCACGGATCTTCGCCCCTCTCGGCGCCACCGCGTCCAATTCGATGGCAACTCGCATCGCTTCGGCGGCGACTTCTGGATAGGCGCTGCACCGTGCGACGCGGGTTGAGCCTGTCGCGGTCAGCTCCACTCCCCGGTACAGACCTGACCAGTTGCCCTGCCAACTGTACGCCAGGCCGTAGATCCGGGCCGCCTCGTGCACCCTCACTACCAGCA
>JAKPPK010000024.1 GCA_029547385.1 Candidatus Latescibacterota bacterium | reverse complement strand
GCAAGGACGACTACATCACAAGCACTCATCGCGGTCACGGCCACGGACTTGCGAAGGGAGGCGACCCGAAAGCCCTCATGGCGGAAATCCTCGGAAAAGCGACCGGAGTATGTCGGGGTCGCGGCGGGAGCCTTCACCTCGCGGACCTCAACACTGGCAACCTGGGGGCAAATGGCATCGTGGGCGGGTCACTCGGTATTGCGGCAGGAGCTGCTCTTTCGGCGAAAATGAGGGATTCCGGGCAAATCGTGGCCTGCTTCTTCGGCGACGGTGCTGTGAATACGGGAATCTTCCACGAAGCGATGAACATGGCGAAGGTGTGGGAGCTTCCGGTGCTGTTTGTCTGCGAAAACAACCTTTACGGCATGTCCGTGAGCGTCAACAGGGCGACCGGATTGACGGACCTCGCAGATCGGGCGGACGGGTACCGCATGCGGAAGGCGATTGTGGACGGGCAGGACGTGTTCGCCGTGTGGGAAGCTACCCGTCATTACGGGGAGATCGCGCGATCCGGAGGTGGCCCTACCTTCATCGAGTGCAAAACCTACCGCTTTGGCGGGCATTCCCGTTCTGACGCAAGGAAGTACCGGACGCGGGAAGAAGAGCGCAAATGGCGCGAACGGGACCCGGTCACTGTGTGCGCGCAGCGCGGCATTGAAGAAGGATGGTTTGAGGCGGGTACCGTCGAACGGATTCGGTCTGAGGTGGCGGCAATCATTGAAGAAGCCGCCGATTTCGCCCTGTCCAGCCCGGAACCGGACCCCAGCGAACTCACCGACGATCTCTACGCCGCGTAGCGATTTGTTCCCCACAACGACAGCGTTTTTTGCACCTTACAGGGAGATCCGGATTCATGGCGAAGCCCAATATTCTCCTGTTCATGATGGACGCATTGCGCCCTGACAGGCTCAGCCCGTGGGGGCACGATGCCGTCGCGGTCGGTCCACCCCACCCAACCCCGAATTTCGCTCGACTTGCCGAGACTGGCGTTTTCTTTCGCAATTGCTTTTCGCACATGCCATCAAGCCATCCGTCGAGGGCAAGTATACTGACAGGGCGTGACCCCCATACCCATGGCGTAAGAATCAATTCCCGACCATTGTCCGCCTCAGAAACCACGCTGACGCAGATCCTGCGTAACGCCGGGTATTTGACGGCCACCACCCGGACGTTCCCCCCCGGCATGGGACGGGGATTTGAGGAGCGGGGCCTCGTCTCCAAGGTGCTTTCGCCGTTCGACGCGGGGCCATGGGACATCGTGAAAGAGCTCCCACAGATGGCGGAAGACGAAGCAGGCACGGATGTGGCGCAGGACACCACCGCCCTCATCAGGTGGCTGCAACGTTACGTCGCCGATCCGGAACGGCGGAGACACCCGTTCTTTTTGTGGGCGGACTGTGAGGACACCCACGAACCCTGGCGCCCGCCGGTGCCGTACAACACGTTGTACGACCTTGAACCTTACGACGGACCGGACGTGAGTTGCCCACCGATGTATTCGCCGCACCTTACGGAACGGCAGGTCAGACATGCGCGGGCACTTTACGATGGCGTAGTCGCGCTGGAGGACGCCCACCTCGGGCGCCTTCTCGATGCGCTGGAAAGGCTGGGCCTCGCGCAGGACACGCTGTTGATCGTCATGAGCGATCACGGTGTTCATCTGGGCGAAAACCATCTGTGGCGCAAACCGCCAACGCTGTTCGACGCAGTTCTCCGGGCAACACTCATCATGCGCCTGCCGGGCGTGATTCCGCAGGGCCGGCACACCGATGGTCTCAACCTCGTCAACGATGTATTCGCGACGGTACTCGACCTCGCTGAATTGGAGATGCCCTCGGGGGCGGTGGGTCAGTGCACGAGCCTTCGGCCTCTGTGGGAAGGGCAGCAACAGGTAAGAAACTTTGTACCGCTCGAGTTCAATCTGTACAAGGGAACCGCTGGGAAGGGCATCCGCACCGAACGGTGGAAGTATTTTTATTACCGATCTGTCGGCGACCTGATGTGGGATACGATGTCCCCGGCGGATGTATGGCGCGGAGAAGGGTGGCCGTTAACGATGTTGTTCGACCTCGAAAACGACCCCGCAGAATCGCGGAATGTGGCCGACGAATTCCCGCAGGTCGAG
>JAKPPK010000256.1 GCA_029547385.1 Candidatus Latescibacterota bacterium | reverse complement strand
CAAGATACCTAATTCCCACAACCTTATCAAACTCTCGCCACGTTTTTTCGTACGTGTCGCGCGTCGCAAGGTCGTACCCCGCAGCAAACACGTGGCAGGTGTCAAAACAGGTTCGAAACCGCGCCGGTGCCGACAATTTTGACAAAACCCACGCGATTTGTTCAAACGCCCATCCGAGGGAAGTCCCCTGACCAGCAGTGGTTTCAAGGCACACAGAAACAGGAGCATCCGGCCGCGCGTCAATCACCTCGTTGAGGCTGTCCGCAAGCGTCTGCAGTCCGTTTTCCTCTCCCTGACCAGTGTGCGCCCCAAGATGGGTCACAAGAAGCGGGATACCCAGGGCTGACGCACGATCGAGTTCGTCAAGCATCGCTGCAATCGACCGCTTTCTCAATGATGCATCGGGACTCGCAAGGTTGATGAGATAAGAATCGTGCGCCAGCGCTGGGTATCCCGCTTCTTGTGACCCATCTTGGGGCGCACACTGGACAGGGAGAGGAAAATGGACTGCAAACGCTCGTAGATAGCCTCGACGAGGTGACTGATGCGCGGCCGGATGCTCCGGTTTCTGTGTGCCTTGAAACCACTGCTGGTCAGGGGACTTCCCTCGGATGGGCTTTTGAACACATCGCGTGGGTTCTGTCAAAACTGTCGGCACCGGGGCGATTCCGAACCTGTTTTGACACCTGCCACGTATTTGCTGCGGGATACGACCTCGTGACTCGCGACACGTACGAAAAAACGTGGCGAGAGTTTGATAAGGTTGTGGGAATTAGGTATCTTGCAGTAATGCATTTGAATGACGCAAAAAAAGAGCTTGGCAGTCGTGTAGATCGGCATGCGCACATCGGAAAGGGCGAAATTGGCGAAGGGGCGTTTCGCCGGATAATGCAGGACCCGGAGTTGAGGGGCGTTCCAAAAATCCTGGAAACCCCCGAATCAGAAACGATGCACGCTGTGAATCTGAGTCTTTTGCGAGAACTCGCGGCACGCACGGGCTGACCTTCGCGATATCAAAGGATGTCGGCCTTCTAGGGAGGAAAGCGACGATGGATGGGGCTTCAAAAGGAATGACGCACCTTGGCCGAGGCATCGTTCTCGCTCTATGTGCCGTGTGCATCGGCTTCGGTGGTTGCGGCAGACGCGGCAGCGGCGAATCCGATAATACCGACCTGGCAAAGCAACTTGTCGGCACCTGGTTTGCCTACAGAGATAACGTCATTGAGAATATGTGGACCTTTCGGGAAGACGGAACATGTGTGAATGACGGGTGGCCAGGCGACGTCCAGGCCCCACCATACCACGTTGAAGGAACGTATTCGGTCGAGACGGCGAAGATTACCGTCATTTTCAAACTCGAAGAAGGTCTGACCGATACCGTGATCCTTTCCGACCCCGACGTAACAAACGACCGTCTTGTATACTCCGCGGGCGGAATTCCTGTTGCCTTTCTGCGCGAGCGAACCGCGGCGGCTGCGGAATCGGCGCCAACGGCGGATGAAGGGGCCCCTGTTCCCGCCCTGGCAGACTCGATTGTCGGGGGATGGGTTGCCTTTGTCGGAGGGATACCGGCGAACACGTGGCAATTCAACCAGGATGGGACGTTTGTAAACGAAGGATGGACACAGCTCTCGCCGGGCTCGGTTATCTTGAAACGCGCGTACCAGGTTTCCGGTAAGTTCGCCGTAACTGGTTCGCGGGTTCTCCTGACCAACGAACGCATCGTCCATTTTGGCACCGGGCCGCAGGGTGAGAACTCTGAAGTTGCTGTTTCGCAGAACATCGTGCTCTATGACGTGACGGTATCACGCGGACGACTGGTGTACACGAACGAGGGGGGGCTCCCCGTCGCATTCCGTCGCGGATACGTAACGCCAACCGAGTGGTAAGCGCGGGTTCTCCTCTCCGGCATCGCTGAGGAGGTCCCCGTCAGCGATGCTGCGTGCTGTTCCCCGCCACCCGTTCTTCCGGCCCGCCAGGGGGCTCTTTTGAAAATGCCTGACCCCGGCAAAACTCTACAGAATGTCCTGCTCGGGGTTTTCCCGGAGCTCTCCCCTGATAGCTGCACAGAACTGTTCGTGCGGCATTTCCCGCAACATCAAGAACGCGTCTCCCGTGCAATTGAGACTCTTGTGGGGTTGCTTCCTTCGCAGACGGTGCGCCTGCTGGTGGAAACTTGTGTGGTTTCCCCCGATCCCGGCGCCGCGATCTCCTGTTTGTCTGAACTTGTTCAAGCGGCACCTTCCTCGTTCCGTGACGTGGCCCCTGAACAGGCGAGAAGGCTGGCCTCGTCCCTCTCAGGTGGGGCCTTTCTCAGGGAACGGATCCTCAGACACGCAACGCGAGTCTTCTGGTTGGTTGATGAATCGGGACGGACGTTCTCCCGGCCGGAACTCGAACAAGAAATCGCGGAGACCCGCGAGGGAAGCGCCGTGTGGGACGCACTGCGCGTCTGGCACGATCTCCACCTGATGCGTATTGCCGTTGCAGATTGTGCCGGCACGCTGGGTATCGTGGAGATAACAGAACAACTTTCTCTCCTTGCCGAGGTGACGATCAATGAGGTTGCCCAGCGGCAGGCGGAGGCGCTCAGAGCGCGGTACGGAGATCCGCTCCAACAGGACGGCGCAAACGCGGAATGGTGTGTGATCGGCTTGGGCAAGTTGGGGGGAAACGAACTCAACTTCCGTTCAGACGTGGACGTGATGTTCGTATACTCCGCGGAAGGATACTCGACGGGAGGAACTTCCGGGGCGGTACCGGTGGCTCAGTGGTACACCCGGTGGGCAGAAGGAATATTGAGTGTCCTTACGGAAGTAAGCTCGACGGGGCTGCTGTACCGCGTCGACACGCGTCTCCGTCCAGATGGGCAGTCTGGCGCATTGGTGCGCAGCATTGCCTCGTACGTCCATTATTACGAGCAGAGGGGCGAGGTCTGGGAGAGGCAGATGCTCGTCAAAGCGCGTCCCGTCGCAGGCTCAGTTCGCATGGGGCAAAAGCTGCTCGATTTTCTGGAGTCCTTTATTTACCCGCGAAGCCTCGTAACAAGTCCACGGGAGGAAATCCACAGGGTCAAGAATCGGATTTTGCAACATCTTGACGCGAGAACAACCAGTTCAAACCCGGCGAATGGAGAACGGAACCTCAAGCTGGGCCGGGGGGGGCTGCGAGACATCGAGTTCGTGGTTCAGTGTCTTCAACTGGTCGTAGGGGGCAGCGACAAAGCCGTACGGGAACAGAACACGCTCGCGGCGATCAGGAGACTCCACCAGCGTGGTGTGCTAAGTGACACTGAGCAACGAGCGCTGGATGAGGCATACCGGCTCTTCCGACGCACGGAACATCGTCTGCAGATGGCGACAGGGCAGCCATCATTCGTCCTTCCTTCAGAGCATGACGAGCTATCACTTCTGGCGCGAAGAATGGGTTACTCTGATCCAGCCGCGTTGATGGCAGACCTGGAAACGGCCAGGAAGAACGTCATGTCGGTATATGACAGCGTTCTGGGCCCGCCGGAGACAGGCACAGAAATCGGCAAGATTCTGAATCTCCCCGCAGGCGATGCCCAGGTTGTCTCGGAATTGGCCGGGTGCGGTTTTCGCAACCCCGAGGCGGCGCACCGGAATCTGCTCCACCTTGCGTTCGGTCATGGCGATACGGTTCCTGCTTCCACGCCTTCCCAGCCCGTGCTCCGGCTGGTGCCTCGTTTGCTGGATGAACTCCGTGGGAGTGCAAACCCGGATCGGGGGCTCAACAACGTCGAGAGGATGCTCAGAGCGTTTGGCGCAGTAGACAGCTTCGCTGACCTTCTGTCGTCGCACAACGCATTCCTCAACCTGCTAGTAACAATCGCAGCACGCAGCGAAGCTCTCACCGAAACGATCTCCAGGGATCCTGGTCTCGTGGATTGGATGTTGTATTCCGGCGCCCTCTTCGCCGAAAGGCACCCGGAAGACGTCGAATTGGAATCCCGGGCGGCCGTTGCGGGTCTGCCCAGTGCTGCATTGCAGATTGCCGCACTTCATTCGTTTCGAAAGCGCGAGAACCTGCGTGTGGGAGTCCGTTTCCTCATGGACCTCGCGAACGAAGAGGAGACATCTGAGCAGCTCACTGCCATCGCGGAATCGGTGGTGAAGCGGGTTGTCTCTGTCGCGAGCAGATCGTTGGCGGGGGCAGCTGCAGAAAACCGTTCCTACCAGTGGGCAATCATCGGCTTGGGAAAACTGGGCGGACGCGAAATGAACTTCGGGAGCGATCTCGACATTTTCTTCGTACACGCAGAAGAGCAAGACGAAGGCCAATGTGTGGACTATGTTACTTCGCTCGCGCAGGAGGTTCTCCGGCTCCTGTGCGAAAACACGGAGTACGGGGTTCTTTATGAAGTCGACACCAGGCTTCGTCCCGAAGGAAAGCACGGTCCATTAAGCCTTTCGATCGACGGTTTCCGCGAGTACCTTCGCACACGTGCGGCACAGTGGGAGCGTCAGGCACTGACCTTCTCACGCGTGATCGTTTCCGCGCCGCAGCCGCGCTTCGGAGAAGTTGTCGAGGAAGCAATCTGGAACGCGATTGCGGTGGAACCCACGAGGGAGATATTTGAGAGTGCGCTTTCGATGCGGTTGCGCATGCAGGAACAGGCACAGAGCAACTATGGAACGCGGCCAAACATAAAGACCGGCTTCGGCGGGCTGGTGGACGCAGAGTTCATTGCGCAATTGGGGAGGATGATCGGCGGAGTACGCCTTTCGGAAGGGCGAAAAGGCGACACCAGAGCCACTCTCGAATGCATGAGATCTGCAGGCCTTCTTCCAGACCGGGTTGCCCAGACGCTGATGGATGCGTACCACGCGTTACGGCGGATCCAGATGCATCTTCGCGTGAACGACTATCGCGCGCACAATGTTCTGCCCGACGATGAAGACGCTATTCTGACCCTTGCAAGAGGGTTGGGTTTCCGGGACAGGAGTGATCTTTCCGTGCACGTTGAAAAAGTGACGGAAGACATGCGCGGTGCGTTCCTTTTAGCCCTCGAATCCCTCGCGACCGCGAATACAAAAGCACTCGGAGGATCGTTTGTCTGACCGATTCATGGGCGGATGGCGCGCACTCGCAATCCTGATTGCCGCAGTGATCTCACTCGCAACGGGTCCAGCCCTCTCGGCGGCGGAAGAGACGCGTAATCTCCGGATCGGTCCCATTGCGGAGGTCCGGGTCTCGCCGCAATTCTCGGTGTCTCTGGTGATCCAGCGGAGAGGGCGCTCCTTACAGGAACTGGGGAAGCATTTCCTTGCTCGCCCGCAGCACGCGTCTCGTTACACGCATCGGGACCAGATGACAATCCCGTTCCCTGCATTGAGTGATCCTTACAAGGCAATCGTCGCTCTGCGTTTGTTTCCTGAGGACAGCCTTTCGCAAGACGGCCTCGAACATGTGGTAACCGACGAGCGCGAGAATGTCGCGGCAATCGCCCGGTTTTTCACTGGTTCGTCGGAAAACGCCGGGCAGATACGCCGAACCGGGACAGTCGGCGAAGTCTCCATCACTCGGAACCACGAAATCCTCGTGACGATCGGCAAAGAAGGTGTCGAAACGGGCCGTCTTGCCGAAGCTGTCCTGAAAGACCCGCGTCGTATCCGTGAGTTTGACAGGGGTGCGACGATTGTAATTCCCGCGGATGCGATGCAAGACGGATATCGAGCCGCCGTTCTGACACATCTGTTTTTCTCTGACGTGATCCGGGAAGACTCGCGACGGCACATTGTCACTCTCCCGATAGAAAGCCTTTCTCGGGTCTCGCTCTGGTTTACGGGAACCGGCGAAAACTGGCCCCTCCTTAAGCGCGCTTCGGGGAAACGCTCAAATGATGTAGCGAAGGGTGAAGTCATCGTCATCCCGCGGAATCTGCTGGGAAGCTGGGCCCTCATGACGGAGGAGGACATCTCCGAGGAGACAAGGGATTACCCTCTCGCCCTCACCTCCCGTAGCAGACGGGATGCGGTCAACCTCGGCCAGCGACTTCTGATTCCGAAGCAACTCCTTTCTGCGTGGACCGCCCTGATGGAAAAGGGAGAGGACGGGGCACAGGATGCG
The DNA here is from genome assembly GCA_029547385.1 of Candidatus Latescibacterota bacterium. GTDB lineage: Bacteria > Latescibacterota > MWCZ01 > MWCZ01 > MWCZ01 > MWCZ01. The sequence goes on along the minus strand of JAKPPK010000256.1, from coordinate 7,443 downwards.
GCAAAATGGTACGTCTACTGGGGGACGAGAAATCCGCCCCTTGTGTATTCGGGGGACCGGCTGGGCGGTTATGCGGGGTACCGTCTGCAGCGAGGCCAGGCGCTTTACTCCGACGTTGTCATCCGCTTCACGGGGGTGGTCGAAGTAGCAGAGGTCCTGCACCTCTCCGAGGTCGTTCTTCGCAGGTCCGGTTTCAGGGATCCACGCAAACTTCCGGTTAACGCCCTTATCAAGATTCCCATCGGGTTGTTGAGCCCCGAGTGGAGGCCCGAGGGCGACCCCGCGCGGCTTGCCGAGCGTGAGGAAGACACGGCGGTTGCCCGCGTGGAAGAGGAAATCCGCGTCGAAAAGGCGGAGGCACGCGCTGCAGAGCCGGTCCGCCCACGTGGCGAGGCGCTACGCGGGGTTACGATCGTTCTTGATGCGGGTCACGGGGGGCACGACCCGGGCGCTATCGGACCGCGAGGTCTGACGGAAAACGAAGTGGTGTACGATATAATGTGTCGTGTGATGAGGCAATTTGCCCAACGAACACAGGCAACCGTGTACGTAACCATCGAGGACGCACGGACGGGGCATACGCCTTCGGAGCGGGCTACAATACCGGACAATCGGGAGGAGCACCTCCTCACCACGCCGAAATACCCCAACACGGACGTTGTCACATCGGCCAATCTTCGATGGTACCTGGCGAACTCCTACGTCCGGCGCGCGATCAATACGGGTACGGACCTCGAGCGGGTTGTGTTCACGAGTTTTCACGCGGACGCGCTCCACCCCAGTATGCAGGGATGTATGGTGTACGTTCCGAGCGCCCGCCACAGCAAGGGACGGTACAGCGCGGGAACGCGGTACGCGATCTACCACGAAGTATCGGAGCGTCCTACCGTGAGTTACTCGTACAACGAACGGCTCCGTTCCCAGGCGTTGTCTTCGGGGTTTGCTGATGCGCTTTGCCAACGTCTCAGAAGCGCGAACGTAGGGGTTCACGGGCGCAAACCTGTACGCGGGTACATCATACGGCGAAGCGGCGGTGGCGAATGGGTTCCGGCGATACTCAAATACAATGCCGCGCCCACCAAAATTCTAGTGGAAATCGGGAACATCAGGAACGAAAACGACGCTGCCAACATGAGAGATCCTGCATGGCGGGAGCGGTTCGCTTCCGCGTACGTTGACGCGGTGATTTCGCATTTCTCTACCCAGTGAGAAAAAAGCATGAACGTCAATATCGAACCCTACCTCATGCGCTTGAACGACGTCTTTGATCCTGAGCGGAGTTCAAAATCGGTCGAACGCCAGAAAAACGTGTGCCTTTTCCACAAATCGGACCGGTTGCCGGTAGCATTCGTGCTGGATGAAGTGCCAGGCTGGGAACGAATCAGGCTGGACGAGGCGTACGCGTGTCCTGAACTGATGTTGCTCAACGAACTCCGTCCCATCTACGGTAGTGCGCTCGTAGGTGATGATCGCGCGAATACGATTCGAGCAAATTTCGGTGTTGGGATACTCCCGTCTCTTTTTGGGTGCGAGATCAAACTCACGTATGACGCCATGCCGTGGGTAGAACCGCTGAACAACAGAGAAGCAGTTGCGAAGATTGTCAGCGCCGGCGCCCTGGATTTGCGTGGAGGCCTCTGGGCGAGGATAGAGGAGTTTCAGGAGTTTGCGATTGCACAGCTTGCCGATTTCCCTGCTCTGCGTTCCGGGATTCGGCTTTCCATGTGCGACATGCAGGGACCGTTCAGCATTGCGCACCTGGTGTGGGGGAACGACATCTACTACGCCGTGGTGGACGACCCCGACCTGGTGCGGGATTTCCTTGAATTGGTCACCGACGTGTACATCCGTTTTGTCCGTCAGGAACGAGAAGCGACAAAAGCCGACGAAGAGTTCACGGAGTTTCTCAATGTACTGGTTCCCGGCAAGATTCTCATTCGAGAAGACTCGGCAACAAACCTCTCTCCCGCGATGTACGAGGAGTTTTGTCTTCCGTACATCCAGAAGACGCTTGACGCGTTTCCGGGAGGCGTTCATTACTGTGGCGCGGGACACCAATTCTTCGAACTGGTAGCCGGATGCCGGAATCTGACCGCGATGAACTTCGGAAACCCGGAAATGCAACGTCCTGAACGGGTCAGGTCTCTCGCGGCGCGGGGCATTGCAGTGGTGGGATGGGGGCTTTGGCCGCTGGATCACCCGTTGGACGAACTGGAAACCGGTATCAGCCTGGGCATCTCCGTTCACGATGTGGATGAGGGCAAGCGGATCATGGAACAGGTGGCGTCACGCGGATGATTTTTGCCATTCCTACGGCGTGAACAGCTCGAACGCCAACCATCCTGCGCCTGTCAGAACAACCACGAGAGGGAGGAAGGCTGCGGCACCCGCGATTGTCCACGTTCGCAGGTTGTCGGGTGGCAGGAATCGTGCGGCGTACGCACGCCAAAGGGCGAACGCCGAACCAGGGATCACGACGATACACGAGGTGAACAAACCTGGAACGTAGCCGCGGAAGCGTATGGCGAAGAGGATCGTGCAAAGGGCGACAGCCAACCAGAATCCGTTGCACGCCAGCCACAAACGGATTCGTATACCTTCGGGATTGCGCAACGCCGCGAATCCGGCCGCGCACGTGCACAGCACCATTAAAGCCAGTACAACTCGAAAGGCACCTTCCGGAATCGAGAAGTAGAGGACATTTGAGAGGAACCAGGTGTACGCCAGCACTTGTTCGATTCCCCACGCGAATGCCCCGAGGGTGCCTAACCAGAAAACGACATTGCCTTTGAAGTTCACGTGACCTCCCGCGCCGGATGAAGACATGATCAGGAAAGATGAATTGGAAAAACGTTACCCGTTGCCTCGTGGAATAATCAGCGTACTTCAGACTCCCTTCGATGACAACCGGGACGTAGACACGAAATCGCTGGAGCGCCTGGTGGAACACGCTATCGGGGCGGGTGTGAACGGGTTTCTGGTACCCGCGGTTGCGAGCGAAGTGGACACCCTTTCCACGAAGGAACGGGAACATGTCGTAGAGGTTGTTCTGAAAGCTTCAGGGCGGAGGGTACCGGTAATCGTCGGAGCATCGGCACCGTCGGAGGAGGATTGCGCCACGTTTGCGCGGTACGCGGAGCGGGTCCACGCGGACGCGTACCTTGCGGCGGTTCCGTCTTTCCTTTACGCCCATCAGGAGAAGGTTCAACCCTTTTTCGCCCATGTTGCCGCCTCCACTTCCCTCCCCTTGGTGATTCAGGACCTCCAGTTCGGTGGGTACGGTCTGCGGATCGAGGAGATAGAACGCCTGTGGGAGACCATTCCTCAGCTTGCCGGGTTCAAGGTGGAAACCGTTCCGGCGGGTCCGAAGTACAGCGTGATACGGGAGAAACTGGGTGCGAGCGTCTTTGTTGCGGGAGGATGGGCCATTCCGCAGATGATCGAAGCGCTCGACCGCGGCGTAGACGCTCTGGTGCCGGAGAGTTCGATGGTGCCCGTGTACCGGAGGGTGTACGAGCTTCATGAAAGCGGACGCAGAAGCGAAGCAGTAACGTTGTTTCGACGGATTCTCCCGGTGCTCTCGTACACAAATCAGGAACTTCTGACCTCCATCGCCTTCTTCAAACGACTTCTCTGTCGCAAAGGCATTTTCGCGCGTGAACATATGCGTCTTCCCGGTTTCCAATGGGACAGGTTCTCGGAGCGGATTGCGGAGGAACTGATTGCCCTTGTTCTGGAAGTGGAGGCCACGGTCTCTGTGCGCACCGGCTGATTCCGGAAAAGCACGGGTTGGCCGCCTCCGCGTTCGTGTGTATACTTCCATTGGAACGCGTGCCAGAGTTCTCGATGGAATATGTTCAACCGGCGTTTTTCGCGATCTCATGTGAGCTTCCCACCGTTTTCTTGAGAGAGCAGAGGGCCACAGGCCTGACTTCAGGCCCCACTACTGAATCGACAGGTATTGCCTGCTGCACCGTACACAACGGATTCCAGGCCCGAGTCTACGCCCGGAAAATTGCCGCAAGACCTGGAGCAAGAGCTTTCGACGTTTTGAGAATACCGTACGGAGATGCCAATGGCTGAGGTTCCCCAAACATCTGGCGACGTCCCCGCCAACGGGAATGGCGTGAATTCCTCTTTGTGGCGATTGGTTGGCAAGATCGGCAAATGGCTCCTCATCGTGTTTGCCGTGGCGCAACTGCTTGCCGTCACGGTGTTTGATCCCGAAAAAGTATCCGTCTGGTTGTTCGGTCTGGACTTGAACCCCCAGCGCGCAACCCGTGTGGATTTTGGGCGCGTAGATGCGGAGAGCCAGGCTGTGATGGATGCCGTCACGAGGGACAACGTGGCGCGCCACATGGCGGCGATCGTGACCGGGGAATCGCGCGCGGTGGGGTACCCGGGCGAACGGAAAACATTTGAGTACGTGCGAAGCGAGTTCCAGCGCCTCGGACTCCAAGACATGGGAGTAGACTCGTTTGAAGTGGTAGTGCCGCGCGATGAAGGCGGCAGCGTCACGTTTGGCGGCGGCGAGACCAAACCCATCTACGCCCTCTGGCCGAACCAGGTGAAAACGCCCACCTTGCCACGGGCGCAGATATCTCTGAACGATACCCTTCTGGGGCCGGTCTCCGCAGTGTTCCCCTCCAAACCCTCCACATTCGAGCTTCCCCCGGAAGGCGTTGCCGCTGAGTTTGTCACGATCCCCCGACATGATCTGTCGCTTACGCCAGAGGAACAGGAACGATTCGGGGCACGCCGCGGGCAGGTGGGAATCTGGGACGTGGTTGACTTCTCGCGCCACCAGGTTCGAGGCAAATTCGTCGTATTTGATCTTATCGGGAGCGCGGCGAAAGCGAAAGGCTCGTCCGAAACGATCAATATTGACTCCGCAAACGTGATGGGGGCACGCGCAGCAGGCGCTCGCGGCGTGGTTTTTCGGGACTATCAGGTTACGGTGCTTCTCAACCCGGAACGGCGGCTTCCCGAACTGCCTGACGACATTCTCTATTTCTCTGCTGACAACCAGATTGCCGCCCGCCTGAAAGACAAGAATGGCAATTCCTCCGGTGTTCTGAGATTCACGCCGGGAATAGGCGGGGAGCTTCTCTACGCCGGAAGTGGCGACTTTCACTCCTTCAACGGAAGAAAAGTTGAAGGTTCCATCGTCGTGATGGACTTTTCCACGCAGAAGAACTATCTGAACGCACACGAACTGGGTGCGCAGGCCATCATTTTCGTTGACGACGGAAAGATCACCAGGGAAGAAGCGGAAGCCAAGTTCCACCTTGTTCCCGTGGATGTTGCCAGATTCTGGGCGGAAGGCGCATGTGCGGACACTCTGCGCCAACTCGGAAGTCAGCCCGGCAATCGGGTGGTCTTGCGTAGCCGGATGCAGTGGTCGCCCGTTCGCACCTACAACATCTGGGGTCGGATTCCCGGGACCCGCACCAACAGACCGGAAGACACGATTGTTCTGGAGGCGTATTACGACGCCAACTCGGTTGTTCCGGCTCGCGCGATGGGCGCCGAAAATGCAGCAGGGATCGCCGGTCTGCTGGCCATTGCGGAGTCTTTCAGCCAGCATCCTCCTGAGCTTCCGATTCTTTTCCTCGCCACCTCCGGGCATCACTCCGCTCTGAGCGGAATCAATGAATGGCTGTACCGCCACTCGCGTACTGAGAACGCATTCCTCCAGCGCATACCGAAAAACCAGCGCATACCGTTCGGCCTGTTTATCGGGCTGGACCTTTCCAGCCAGAACGATCAGGTCGGCTCCTTTGCGCAGGGGACGTTCTATACGGGATGGAACACCGATGCGCGCCGGACCAATATGCACACCGGGTACGGCAAAGCGTTCATGCGGTATGCCGAAGAGCTGTTCCCGGGGCAACAGGTCAACGAGGCGTACCCGCAGTTCGTGGACGGAATCGCACCGGCAAAACGAACGTGGCGCACGTTCCTGCCGGTGGCGATGGCGTTCGACCACGAGCCCGTCAATTACGTGGGTTTGAGCGCGATTACGTTGGCGACGACCAATGACATACGGGAACGAGTAGATACGCCGGTTGATTCGCTGGGCGCGGTAAATATTGACAATGTGGCGACTCAGGCCCGCACTATCGCGGGTCTGATCCATCGCGGCGCGCGCGACGAAGGGTTCTTCCAGGAGACGAAGATCAAGCCGAAAGACACCCAGCGTGAACTCACGGGCAGGATTCTCCAGTTCGATCGGCGGAAGTCCTTCATTCCAAGCACGCAAATTGGTGGAGCGATAGTCACGACGAGTTACGGGAACGTGAAGTCATTCTGCGGTGTTCGCGGGATGCTGGCCACCCTGACGAATTCCGGCCCTGACGACGGGCTGGATTGCACGCGCTGGACGCTGACCGATACAGTCGCCACGAACCAGATTCCGAGCCAGGTGGGCCGTTTCCGGTTCCACATGGTGGGGCCTCATGTTCCTGAAGTGATGATCAAGGCGTATGAAATCGGCGATGATGGCCGGATTGTCATGGCACCGGATCTCGGCCAGGAAGGCGACAAGACCTACCCCATGCGCGTCCGCGCAGACAGCCCGCTCCTGCAGACCCTGCAGGTTCTGTTCGAAGCACGTGCCCTTTCGCTTTTCGAGATAATCGACAGCAGGTACTTGAGTGCACTCGACATGATGAGCGTTCGTGGGCCAGACGGGTCGGAACTGCGCAGCTACGGGATGGAAGTTGTCCCGTTGCAGAGCCGCTCCGAAGGCAAGGTGGAAAGTGGCGCCGTCGCGTTCGCGCAGCCGGGGACGCGCGTGAAAGTCCTGATGAGCACGAGCCTTTTCGGCATAAAATACCTGCTGATCAACGCTCCGGATGAGTTCTTCACGAATCCGTTGAAGCCTTCGGAGGTGACACCTGCGCACCAGATCCGCGCGGAAGGATCGGGGTACCCCGTTGACCTCGGCAGAATAGATCGGACGTCGTGGCGAGTCGCGCGCGACATCTGGGTTATTGACGACGTGCGGATGAAGACCTTGACGCGATTCGGCATCGTCAATCAGCGCGTCATGAAGCTGCATGAAGACGCCCGGGAAGCTCTCTTGCAGGCGAAGAAGGCGTACGACAAGCAGGAATACGACGGTTTCATCGCGATGTCTCGCCGCGCGTGGGGGTATGAAGCGAGGGCGTACCCGGACGTCAAAGGAACCGCGATAGATACGATTCAAGGTGTGATTTTCTATTTCGCCTTACTGCTGCCGTTTGCATTTTTCATGGAACGACTTGTCATCGGTGCGGTAGACATACGCAGGCAGATACTCGGGTTCGGACTCATTTTTGTCGGCATCTTTTTCGTGCTGCAGTTTGTCCACCCCGCGTTCAAGCTCAGTACTTCACCTTACATCATTTTCCTGGGCTTCGTGATTTTCGCGCTCGGAACCATCGTGACGGTCATCGTCGT
>JAKPPK010000020.1 GCA_029547385.1 Candidatus Latescibacterota bacterium | reverse complement strand
TCTTTACACGGAAATCATTGAGCCGCTGGGGCACAAAGCCGAAGAGAAGAACAGGGTATTCTTGATCGAGTACGCCAAAATCATCAACAGGTTTACCCGTGAGTTTTCGAACGAGTTTTGCGCCCCCGATGGCTCCATTCTGTGGAGAAAACTCGTCCAGTACAACTCCGGCAAGAAAGCGCCCGTCTGAATATCCAGTTGCCACTCGCCTCCCCCCGTTGCGCCCGCCGTCGGAAAGATCGTGATTGACCCAGTCCGTGTACCGCTTCTTCATCCGCGTGTGTCCCTCGCGGTGGGGGTCCGCAACGTTCCGAATGAAGGATGAATCAATGACGTATCCACAGAAGGAAGTTAGCCGCATTCGTGCGCTCGCGGAAAAAATCGCCGCTATTGCGCACGAACCCGGAATGAAGGCCATCAAAAAACGCTGGGCGGACGTCAATGCCCTCCGCACGCCGGATCGGGCCCCGGTATGGTGCAGACCCGTGGGGTGCTGGAAGGAGATCATCACGGACGACATGCTCGAGTGCACCGAACCGTGGCTGCGGAAACTCGAGTACCAGTTTCTGCAGACTATCCACAAACGGGATATCGGCGACGATTCCCCGGTTGAGGAATACTTCAGCGTGAGCGCGGTATTCAGGTGCGATCCCGCGAACACGTGGGGTGTTGACATCGGTCGGCATCTGCCGGATGTCGCAGGCGGCTCGTGGCGATACGACCCGCCGATCAAAACTGCCGCCGATCTCGACAGACTGCGTATCCCCACGTACACCTATTGCGAGAACGAAACCAACGCGCGCATGGAACAAATGGACCACCTTCTTGGTGACATCCTGCCGGTCAGGCTGGCGGTGGGACCTCCCTTGGGGGCTACTCTGGGCACCGCCGCGGCGGACCTGCGTGGCCTGGCACAGATGATGATGGATATGGCCGTGGAGCCAGAGCTGATGCACCGGCTCATGGGGTATCTGCGCGATGCGACTCTGGCGGCCGTGAACCAGTTCGAGGCGACGGGCCTGATCACCCCCAACAACAATGGCCCCATGACCTGCAGCGACCCGATTGGTGAAACCGCACCTGACGGCACCCTTTCCTGCAAAAATCTCTGGTGCATGGCCAACTCGCAGGAATTCGACCAGGTGTCTCCCGCCATGTGGGAAGAGTTCTGCCTGAACTACCAGATGCCGATTTTTGAACGTTTCGGCCTCGTGGGGTACGGCTGCTGTGAAAGCCTCACTCACAAGATTGACGGGGTCCTCTCCATCCCGAATCTCCGCATCTTCGTGTGCAGCGCATGGACGGACCTCGACCTCGTGCTTGAGCGGGTTGGCCGGACCTGCTGCATCATGTGGCGCCAGAAAGCCAGCGACGTCGTATTCCCCGACGACCCTGACAAGATCAGGACTGATCTGATGGAGGGCACGAGCCGACTGCAGGGGCACTGCTACCAGATCGTGCTGAGGGAACTCCAGACCCTCGCCGGCCATCCCGATCGTCTCCATGAATGGACTCGGTTTGCCAAAGAGGCGGCTGAGAAATACTCGTAGCACGCAAAACGCGTAGCCGAACAACGCGATACACGCGACAAAACAGGCCGTGGAGGAATCATCGTGTATAAGGTGTCCATTCCCGTAATTGCAGCACGATACCCGGAGATCCCCAAAGAGGATTGGCTCGCGGAACTGCGCCGCGCCCACGCAGACCGGGTTTTCCTTGCGGTGTGCAGCAGCGTCGCATCGGCTGAAGCCAAGGAAACGAATCTCCGATCGCTCCGGGAACTGATTCCGTATTTCGAAGCCGCCGGGCTGGAAGTCGGCGTGTGGACGAACAGCCTTGGTCACGGGGACGAACGCTACGGGCAGACGCAGTACACGAAGATTCGCTCCGCTGCCGGCGATGACTGCACAGGCTCCATGTGCCCGCTGGACGAAGACTTCGCCGCAGAATTCGGCGCGTGGCTCCGTGCAATCGCCTCCGCAGGGGCGAAGATGATCATGCTGGATGATGACTACCGGCTCTCCTACCGGGGAAGCCCCCTGGGCTGTTTCTGCGACCTGCACCTGGCGGCGTTCGCGAAATTGACCGGTCAGGCCTTGAGCCGCGAGGAACTCGTGCAGAAGGTGTACGCGGGCAATCCGAGCCCTGAACGCGACGCGTGGCGGCAGGTGTCTGGCGATTCCCTGCGAAACCTGGCCGCCCGGCTGCGAGCGGCCGTGGATACGGTCAGCGACGATATCCGCCTCGGCCACTGCGCCGTCCTCTCCACGTGGGATGTGGATGGTGTGGACTCCATCGAACTGGCCAGAATCTTCGCAGGGAAAACCAGCCCCTTCCTCCGCCTCATCGCCGCCCCGTACTGGGCGCCGTTACGCGCCTGGGGGTTCCGTCTTGCCAGCGTGATCGAGGTTGAGCGTATGCAGCGGAAATGGTGCGAGGGTCAGGGTATCGAAATTTTCGCGGAAGGAGATGTGTATCCCCGGCCGCGCTTCAATGTGCCTGCCGCGTATCTGGAGGGCTTCGATACGGCGCTGCGGGCCGATGGAGGGCTGGACGGCATTCTGAAGTACATGATCGACTACTCCTGCTCGCCACGCTACGAGACGGGATACGTTGACCGCCACGTGCGCAACATGCCTCTCTACAAGGAAATCGAAACGCATTTTTCATCGAAGCCTGCGGTGGGCGTCCGGGTCTTCGAGGCTATGCACAAATTGCAGCACGCAGTTCTGCCCCCCGTGTTCCCCGGCGGCGGTTACATTCAGGAGACCTTCATCCCCGCCTCGATCGAGTTCCTTTGTGACAACTCCGTGCCCATGCAGTACGACAACCCTGACGTGACCATTGTGTTTGGCGAAAACGCGCGTTATGCCGGCGTGGAGACACTGCAACACGGGGCGATTCTGGATGCGCCGGCAGCCGAAATCCTGACGCAGCGCGGCTTCGACGTCGGGCTCCGAAAGGTTCTGGGGAAAGCCAACGTCCACACCGAGCATTACCCTGCCGACGGCGAAACCGTGCCTGTCAGCGGGACCTATTTCAATCTGGAAGTGGATGCCCGGGCCAGATTCGTGACGCACCTCAAAGGGGAAGGCGCGGTGGGTGGTGCCTATGAGTATGAGAACGCCGATGCCGTGCGGTTTCTGGTGCATCCTTTCCATGCGTACGAGACCCGGCAACGCGATCGCGCGTTTCGCTGCTATTGCCGAATGCGTCAGCTTGCCGCCAGCATCGAGTATCTCCGGCGAAAACCGATGGACGTTGTCTGTCTGGGCAATCCCGACCTCTACATTCAGTGCAAGAAGGACGAGAGATCGCTTTCCATCGGGCTTTGGAACTTCTCCGTGGACGAAATCATCGCCCCGGAGATCCGTCTGTGTGACGAATACGAAAGCGCGCAGTTCATTCGCTGCGCCGGTGAATTGCGCGGCAAAAAGATCGAGCTCACGACGCTTCCACCTTTCGGTTTTGCTGCGGTGGTCCTAGAGCGGCCGCACGGCGCTGACGGCAGCCGCCGGGGACGGACAACCCCATGAAACCCGCCATCTGCACGTCGTTCGACTACACGCTGCCGTTCCCCGAGGCTATGGCGATGATCCGGGTGGCGGGGTTCGAGGTAGTAGCGCTCGGCGGCCGGCCCGGGCATTCGGGCTATGCGACACCGGAGGGGAGAGCCGCCATCCGCACGCTGTTGAAGCAGCACGGGATGACAATCGACTCTGTCCATGCCCCGTTCCCCGAGGGCGACCGGCTGTTCTCGCTCGATGATACCGAGCGCGCGGAATCCGTACGCCTCTGTCAGCTGGCGATGGATGCAGCGGTAGAACTGGAATGCGGGATCGTCGTCATCCACCTCATTCAGCCTTACGGCATCCCTGAAGGCGACGTTCGGAACCGGATGATCGAGCGGGGCCGCCGGAGCGTCGAAGCACTCGCGGATTACGCCGGCAGAATCGGCGTGAAGCTGGCAATGGAGAACGGGCAGAAACACGACTACGACGACGTGCTGACCACTTTCCTGAACGAGTTCACCGACCCGCACGTGGGTTTCTGTTACGACTCCGGGCACGAGCACGTCAAAAGCGGCGGCTTCGACACGCTTGAGCAGTTCGGGCATCAGCTCCTGACCGTCCATCTTCACGACAACGACGGCTCAAAGGATGCCCACGTCCTTCCCTGGGAGGGCACCACCGACTGGGAGCGCTTCCGGCACCTGTTCCACTCACTGGACTACCGCGGCAATCTGCTGCTCGAGACCGACATCGGCAATTCCCGTTTCAAGGAACACGCCGTCTTCCTTTCACAGGCAATGGCCCGGGCGGAGCGGCTTCTCAAGCCACCATGGTGAGACAGCGCGAAAGGCCACTCACTGCTTTGGGCTTGACTTGTCAAGGATTGTTGTGTTACGTAACTCCACCAAGAGGGATCGTCTGTAACGAGGTTGAGGACACTCAGCACCCAGTTCCGAGGGTTTCGGTTGTTGCTTCGCGTTTTGTGAAGGCCACCTTGCCTTCCTTACAAGGGGCGTGTGCGACAAACTTCGCATCGGGCGCAAACGGTAAGAAAAGTATCGGGAGTTCGCTTTGGAAGGATACGGTGGGATCGGGGAGAAAGACGACTTCCCGTTGGTAGTGATGGAGAGCTCCGAATTCGCGCCGAACCAGTGCGTGTTTCGCAATGACCAGTTCGGTGTGTGGCTCTATCAAGCAAACTGTATTGAATTCATGGACATGCTCATCGGCAGATACCCCGATGGCAGGTTTGACATGATCTTCGCGGACCCACCCTATTTCCTCTCTAACGGCGGTATCACTTGTCATGCCGGGAGGATCGCAAAAGAAAAGGTACTGTCATGAAACAGCACGAAGCAGTGATTGAGGTTATGAAAGGGAACGGTGGCTACGCGACTCTCGGGTTCCTATATCAAAACGTTTTGAAAGTTCAGGATTGCAAATGGAACACAAGAACTCCATTTGCAAGTATTCGCCGTATCGTTCAGGATGACCGCTTCTTTTTCAAAATTCGCCCCGGTTTGTGGGCGTTGAAAACCGAGAAAAACAGATTGCCGGATGACATTCTTCCACAAGCAAAACAGCCAGAAACGAAAAATGACGAATACTCCCATACGTATTATCAGGGTTTGCTTGTCGAAATCGGCAATTTGAGAAGGTATCAGACGTTTGTTCCAAGTCAAGATAGAAACAAGCGTTACCTAGGCAAAAAGCTCTGCGACGTGGTAGCAATTCGTGAGATGTACAGATTCAGCTACGAACATGTGGTCAACATAGCACAGACTGTAGATGTGATGTGGTTCAATGAGAGAAAAATGCCTGCAGGTCTATTTGAAATAGAACATTCCACGGACATGCACAGGTCTCTTCTGAAGTTTGTGGAACTTCAGGATTTCTTCACCAATTTTCGCATAGTTGCTGATGAAGTCAGGAGGAGAGAATTTCAAGGCAAAGTATCATTACGGGCCTTCAGTGCCATAAACAGGCGTGTCGAATTCTGGTGCTACGAAGATGTCGCCAAACTCCATTCAAAGACAAGCGAGTACGCAAGTATCGAAGCAAGGATGAATCTGTAACGGAACATGCACAAAGTCCGAAACGGCTCGTGTTGCGTGCTGTGTTCCCAAGCGCGTCCGCGTTGCGTGTGCCCTCGTTAATGAGTTTGTCACGCGGTCGGCAAAGCGGCAGCAGAACGCTGTCGACGAGAAGTTGTTGTAATTGGATTGTGCGGAGGCATCCGAGTGGGAGCAGGTGCATTGGAAGTTGCGAGCGCACGTAGGGGATTGAATTTCGAAAAAACAACGGACCTAGCAACGGTCCTGTGCGAATTGCCTGGTTACGATGTTGAAAGGGTCGCCGGCAAGGGGTACCAAAACGTGTTTTTCGAAGGCAAGCTGGTTGCGAGGCTTCTCAGAAGACACGATTTTTACAGGTTTCTGGACGAAGGTGGAGTCGATTGGCGGAACAAAGTCAACGGGAAATTGCTCCCAGACCAAGCGCTCCTGGTGATCGCACGGGAAACCTTGTTCGTCGTCGAGATCCGGTGCCAACAGCGACCAGGGTGGGTATTCAGAAAACTGCAGACCTGTGATTTCAAGCGAAAACAGTATGTCAAGCTCGTTGCTCCTTTGGAATTGCGCGTCGAATATGTCTACGTGCTGAACGATTGGTTCAAAAAACCAGAATACAAGGATGTGCTAGATTATATCCAAAGCGTCAACTGCCATTACAAGTTCAATGAGCTGCCCCTTGCCTGGCTCGGTTTGCCCGTGAAGGACGCTTGACCGGGCACCGAAATGGATGCGTTTTGAACGACCTCTCACGCACCCTTTCCACTCCGTCCACCATTCCCTTCGCGTCTTCGTGTCTTCGTGTGAGATGTCCACCGTTGCTCACTGAGAACTCAGAATCAACCAACGCAATGAATTGAGAGGCGATGAGCAGGTACACCAGGGCCAACACCGACTGGCTCGCCGGCTGCACAGTCGGAATCGGCATCCACTGGACGGCGCAAACCGCGCCACGCCGCGGAAACGCCCTGCCATTCGCGGAGGCCGTGGACCGGTTTCGGTGCGACGAGTTCCTCGCCGCCGTCGAGACAGCGGGTGCGGACTACGTTCTGTTCACTGCAACGCACGCCCTGCAGATGCTCCCCTGCCCGCACCCGGTGCTGGATTCCATCCTGCCCGGCAGAACGGCTGAGCGCGATCTGATCGGTGAACTCGCAGCGAAGCTTCGGAGCCGCGGCAAGCGTCTGATCGTCTACTACAATCACTCGTGCAACGGCGGCGACGACCCGGCGTGGGAGCAGGCCGTCGGCTACCACGACCCCGACAAGCACCGGTTGGCGAAGAACCTCCTCGCCATCGTGCGGTGGATGGGCGAACGATACGGCTCCCTGATCGCCGGTTGGTGGTTCGACAGCCCCTACTCCCTCGATCCGCGCGGCCCGCACAACTCCATCACCACCGACCTGCGCGGCTTCCAGTTCCCGTGGGAACAAATGACGGCTGCAGCGAAAGCCGGCCATCCGGGCCGGCTCGTGACGTACAACGCGGGTATCGGCGAGACATTTCTCTACACCACGCATCAGGATTACTGGGCGGGGGAACTGACCGACCTCAGCACCCCTCCCGTCGGGCGCTATCTCGACAATGGCCTGCAGTGGCACGGCTGGACGGCTCTCGACGACCGGCGCTGGGTGTACACCGACAACACGACGGGACCCCATCCGCCGCTCTACTCCGACGGGAGACTGGTGGCATTTCTGTCGGCATGCCGCCAGGCGCAGGCACCGATGTGCTTCAACGTCGTCTCGTTTCAGGATGGGGCGCTCGCAGAGTCGTCCGTGCGGCAGTTGGAACGAATCACTGCGGTGCTGAAAGGATGAAGGGAAGGCCTTCAAGCCCCCTTCGCGTCTTCGCGTCTTCGTGTCTTCGCGTGAGATATTATACCCGTTGGATTCGCCATTTTGCCCGACCACATGCGCCAAGGAAATTGCCACCGGAAGAGGGTGCGACAATGGAAAGCCCGGCATCGGAATCTCCGAAGATCAGTGTTCGGCCCCTCGTCTCTGTGGCCCTGTTCTGCGCCGGTGTGTGGCTGGTCCCTTCCGGCATCGCGCTCCACTTCGCCTCGCACGATGGCGCGACCCGGTGGAGCCACCTGTTCATGACGATTCACAATACTGCCTCGTTTCTTTTCCTGATTGCGGCCGTTGTGCACGTGGTCCTGAACCGCAAAGCCCTCGCGCACTACGTGAACGCGAAGGTCGGAGAGTATTCGAGGTTCAAAACGGAGTTGCTTGTCGCCATTGGGGGCGTGTCAGCGTTCGTGGTCCTGATTGCCCTCCACGCGCTGCACGTCCCATAGCGGCAATCGATCCACTTGGAGGGGCGTCGTCCGCATAACGGACGCAGCGCTTTGTCGGGCCCATGAGGTTACACGAAGGAGTCTTAAATGCCCGCCCGCCCATACTCGGTACCCGGGGAAGTTCCAATCGCCGACGACATCATCTGCCTGGTTGACGGCCAGAGAGCGCCGGTGCAGCTCTGCCGCGTATCTGCCGTGCCGTTCAATCGCCGATGGCCGGGACACCAGCGGCAGATCGAGCAGTCCGAAATCGCGTATTTCGCCTCATTCGAAATGACCGCGCCGGTCACGGTTCAGGTGAGGCCCGCGCGCGCCTTCAAGGACGTCGTCCTGCGACCTCTGTCGAAGCACGTACATCCGCAGATCGATGGCGATACCATCAGCTTCTCCCTGCCCTCCGCGGGCGGCTACTCCCTCGAGATGGACGGCTATCATCACAATCTGCACCTGTTCGCCGATCCTCCCTCCAACTACGCGGTGGACCCTCACGACCCTGCGACCATCTACTTTGCCCCCGGTTGCCACGATGTCGGCATTCTGCAGCTCAAGGATGGGCAGACGGTGTATCTGGACGAGGGCGCTGTCGTCTACGGCTGCATCCACGCCACCGATTGCAGGGGCATCCGCATCCTTGGCCGGGGTGTGCTGGATAACAGCAAGAACGTGGAAACCATCCTGTTCCCCATGGAGAAGCCGGGCGATGGTTCCGTGGACGTCAGAAACGCCAAACGGGAGCACACGATTCACCTGGTTCGCTGCCAGGACGTGGTTCTGGATGGTTTTACGATTCGGGATTCGCTGGTTTACAACGTCGGCCTCTGGGCGTGTGACGATGTGGAGATCCGGAACCTGAAGATCATCGGGAGCTGGCGATTCAATACGGACGGCATCGATTTCCACAATTGCCGCCGGTGTCATGTCGCCGGTTGCTTCGTTCGCACCTTCGACGATTCAATCTGCTTCAAAGGACACCTGGGTTTTCAGCCGGTGTGCGAAGACATTCTCGTGGAAAACTGCGTCGTCTGGTGCGATTGGGACCACTGCCTGGAAATCGGTGCGGAGTGTTGCGCGGAGCACATGCGCAACCTGACTTTCCGCAACATGGACGTGATCCGCAGTCTGGATATCGCCATGAACATCGGCAATGTGGACTACGGCCATGTTCACGATGTACTATTCGAAGACATTCGGGTGGAGATGGATCCTGTGTACCAGCGGCCGCGCATTCAGAGGGAGGATGCGGAGACCTTTCCCGTGGACCCGCACTCCACATGGTTGCCAACGCTCATGGGTTGCAGCATTACGCAACACCACGAATACAGCGAAGGCAGACCGGAGCGCGGGCGCATTTCCGACATCACGTTTCGCAACATTCACGTGTCGTCCGACCGCATGCCGCCATCCTCGTTCCGGGGGTACGATGCGCACCACCGGGTGGCAAACGTGACGATCGATGGTCTGTACCTAAACGGTATCCGCATGAAGACGCTCGAAGAAGCTGCCGTGACTATCGGGGACTTCGCGGAAAACATCGCGCTCAAGTAGCCGAGGGCAATCGCGGCCCCGTTCGACCTTCTGGCTGCGAACACGCCATCAGCGGATTACTGTCGCGGACACCTTGCGCCGCCTGGATCCGAATTAGCATCTGGAGGAGACCACGCCATGGAGCAAGAGACCGGTGCGTTGGGCATTATCGTCGAACCTGATGTCCCCGTGCGGATGCGGGACGGCATCACGTTGCGCGCCAACGTGTTCCGTCCGAATTCATCAGGCCGTTTCCCCGCGCTTGTGCAGAGGACGCCGTACGGCAAGGCTCAGGGAGGGTTCGAGGACTTCGTCCGTGCGGGGTACGTGGTCGTCACCCAGGATACCCGCGGTCGCTACGCGTCTGAGGGCGAATTCAAGGTGTTCTCCGAGGAGAACACGGGGGACGCGGAGGACGGTTACGATACCGTGGAATGGGCTGCTGTTCAGCCCTGGTGCGACGGGAAGGTGGGCACATTCGGCGCATCCTACAACGCCTGGATGCAGTACCAGCTTGCCCGGCTCCGGCCGCCACATCTGGTGGCAATGAGCGCCGTTTCCATTCCGACCGAACTGACCAACTTGGACTGGCCCGGCGCGTTCAAGCCGGCGCGTCGCGTCAAATGGTGGGTGACCACCATCGCTCCTGATCTCCGGCGTCGAAAGGGCCTTCCTCCGCCTCACACGCCGGCGGAGGCTGCGAAGATTTGGGACGAACTCGAACAGGGCAGAATGCTCGCCCTTTTGCCCTGGATCAACGTTGCCCGGTATCTCCCCGCACCGCTCGCCGACCAGGTGGCCGGATGGTTGCGGCATCCTGACCGACGCCCGTGGAGATTCGAGGAGGCTCACAGGGATATTGAAGTGCCTAACCTCGACTTCACCGGCTGGTTCGATCACTGCTGCAGCATAAGCCAGTTCATCGGAATGCGGGCGAATGCCCGCACCGAGAAGGCGCGCAAGCATACAAAAGTCGTCATCGGGCCCTGGAATCACTGCAACCCGGGCCGCCGAAAACAAGCGGACTTCGATTTCGGCCCGGATGCCGAAGTGAATGTGCAACAAATGCAGATACGCTGGTTCGATTATTGGCTCAAAGGGATCGATAATGGTGTGCCCCGGGAGCCTCCGGTGCGCTACTTTGTCATGGGATCGGGAAGGTGGAAATCGGCCGAGACGTGGCCACCGCCGAACCTCCGCCGGATGACCCTGTACCTTGCACGCGAGGGAGATGCCGACCTACCCGGCGGCTTCGGGGCCTTAGGACATGAACCCCCGAAAAACGGACCGCCCGACACGTACACCCACGACCCGTTTGATCCCGTCCCGACTCTGTGGGACACGGCTTACTTCTACAACGTGTCCGACCGCCGCCGCCTTGATCACCGCAACGACATCCTGCGTTATTGCACCGCGCCGCTCAAAGAGGATGTCGAGGTCGTGGGGAACCCGGAGGTTGTACTTTACGCAGCCTCCTCCGCGGTTGACACGGACTTCTTTGCCCGGCTTGTGGACGATGACCCCGGTGGAACAGCCATGGAGGTCTGTTACGGGATGGTTCGCGCGAGGCACCGCAACGGATTGGGTAAGGAAGACCTCCTGACTCCCGGCGAAGTGACCCGGTTTGCCATTCGGATGGGGATTGCGTCATGCTGTTTCCGCAAGGGCCACCGCATTCGACTCGAAATCTGCAGCAGCGACTTTCCCAATCACGATCGTAACCACAACACTGGCAGAAATGACCTCCTGGATGCAGAGATGGTGATCGCCGAACAGAAGGTTCACCACAGCCCGGAACACCCTTCGGCGCTCATTCTTCCGGTGAGCCAATAAATGGATTCCTTGACACAGGGGCGGGAACGCTGGTCCGGTCCACCAGGCCCACACCGTCCACCATTCTCTTCGTGTCTTCGCGTGAGACATTTCCGAACGGACCTCAGACCGCTGGATTCCGCACCTGTCTCTTGCGGACAATAGAAGGAACTCACCCATGCCCGCCAAACCCAACTTCCTCTGGATATCCTTCGAGGATACCAATCCGTTCTACGGCTGTTACGGCGACCCGGTAGCCCGCACGCCGAACCTCGACCGACTGGCGGCGGGCGGCTGCCGGTGGACGCACTGCTTTTCCACGGCTCCGGTGTGCGCCCCTGCGCGGTCGGCCGTGATCACCGGCATGTATCCGATCTCCATCGGCACGCACCACATGCGCACGACGCACATGAACCCGGGAACGCCTGAGTTGCCCACGCCCTATTCCGCCGTGGTGCCGCATTACGTGAAGTGCTTCACCGAATACCTGCGTGCGGCGGGCTACTTCTGCACCAACAACGCGAAAACCGACTACCAGTTTGATCCACCCGTCACCGCTTGGGATGAATGTGGCACTCACGCCCACTGGCGCAATCGCCCCGACCCCGATCAGCCGTTTTTCGCGGTGTTCAACCCGACGCGCACCCATGAAAGCGGCATGTGGCCGGAACATTGCCCGGAGCTCAGATTTGACCCCGCGGAGATGAAACTGCCGCCCTACTTTCCCGATACGCCGAAGGTACGCCAGGCTATGGCCCGGATGTACACGCACATCGAGGAGAGCGACGCAGAACTCGGGCAGCTTCTCGCGCAACTGGAAGAGGACGGACTGGCGGACAACACGTATGTCTTCAACTGGAGCGACCATGGGCCGCTGCCGAGGGGAAAACGCTGGCCGTACGACTCCGGCATCCATGTGCCGCTTATCTGCCGGGGACCCGGCATCGAACCGGGTAAGGTCAGCAGCGACCTCGTCAGCACCATCGACCTTGGACCGACCGTCCTCTCCCTTGCGGGGTTAGAAGTTCCTTACCACATGCAGGGGCAGGCGTTTCTGGGGCTAAGGGCGAAACCGCCGCGCGATTACGTCTATGTCAGCCGGGACAGGTACGATGAATCATACGACATGGTGCGCGCCGTGCGGGATCGCCGCTTCAAGTACATCCGCAACTGCCGCCCGGAGCTTCCGTACCAGCTCTGGATTCCGTACCTGAACCGCCACCCGATCATGCAGGAGGTGTGGCGTCTCTACCTCGCGGGCGAATTGAATGAGACGCAATTACTGATGTTCCAGTATCCCCGCCCGACAGAAGAGTTGTACGACACGGAATCCGATCCGTATGAAATTCATAACCTTGCCGGCGACGCGGCCCACGAGGGGGACCTTGTCCGGCTCCGCGCGGCGTTGGACAACTGGCTGCGCGAAGTCGGCGATATGGGGGAGCTTTCTGAAAGCGAGATGGTGCGGCGGTGGTACCCGGACGGCGTCCAACCGGTAACCGCGCCGCCCACGTTCATTCCTATCTGCCGGGAGATTCCGGGAACGCAGCAGGCGTGGGAGCAGTGCACGCTCACCGCCCCGGCGCTGATCCAGTTGCATTGCGCAACACAGGGCGCGTCAATCGCATACACCTTCGATTCGGAAAGCACGCCCCGCTGGTTGCTCTATGCGGAACCCTTGCGGATTGCGCCGGGAGACCACGTTCTGCGCTGCAAGGCGATCAGGATTGGATACCGGGAAAGTGAGGAAAGGCGGTTGGAGCTTCACGTGCGCGCGTAGCGAGTAGTAAACCCTGACAGAAAAGATCGAGCCGAAAGAGAGCAGGTTCCTCCACCAAGCGAACAGAGCCCTCCTACGTCTTCCGATGCCCTTCGTGTTCTTCGTGTCTTCGTGTGAAGCAGGTGACCTTTGCCCTGGGCGAGCCCCTCCGTGTTCTTCGCGCCTTCGTGTGATCCATTCAGTCCCGTCCGGGTTCCCGCGGCCCGTTGTCCCGCAACGCCCTCCCGAAGTGGAAGGTCATTCCCATTTTCCTTCGCGTTCTTCGCGTCTTCGTGTGAGGCGAGCCGTGTTCAGGCGCTTTTCGCGAACATCCTCACCATCACCCAGACGTACGTAATCGCGAAAATGAGCGCGTACCAGTACCATTCAAGCCCCAGCACGCCCGGCCAGAGCTTCGCTACGAGCAACCCCGCAGAGAAGAGACAGATCTTCAACGCGCCCCAGTCCCACACGGTGAACGTCCTCGCCTTCGCCAGTGCCCAGTCAAACATTGCCATTGTGCCCCTCCTGCCCATTTACCCCCGGGTTCTTCCCTTCGCGTTCTTCGTGTCTTCGCGTGAGACAGTTTCCTGTCGCCCCTCTTTTTGGCAAGCGTTTCAGAAAGCCAACACCATCCCCGCCGCACCCGGCATCACCCGTTCACCAAACGCGTCTCGAAGGGCTTCGACCGCGTGTTCGCCGGTGCAGTGGCAGGGAACCAGCTTATCAATATCAAACCGTCGCAACGACGCAACCGTCTGCTCCATACGATCCCTCCCTGCGTTCAGCAGGTGGAATCCGCCGATCACCGCGCGAATCCTTTCCCCGTTTGTCAATCGCTGGACATGACTCGCTGTGTTCACAATCCCCGCGTGCGAGCAACCGGCGCAGAGCACCGTCCCTTCCGCGGTCCGAATCCACAAAGCGATATCGTCCTGAATGAGGTCCGGGTGCACTCCTTCGGGGTCGAGGAAAAACGCTCCGCCCGTGTCTTCGAACGCCGTTTCCCGTGGAATGGGGCCGGTCACGCCTATACGATTCGTCAGGAACAGCGGTTCGTCAGCCCATTTCATGCGCTGCGCCGGCAGGTTTTCTATCGCGCGCACCGCGTCTTCCGGCATCCCGATCTCTCTGGCCGACCCTTCTCTAACCGAATACCGGGGCTTCGTCACTTCCGGGTGGCAGCAGGTGACACTCCCTCCGGCCTCGTCAAGAACCCTCGGCAGTCCACCCGTGTGGTCGTAATGCCCATGGCTCAGCACGATGAAGTCCGCATCGTGAAGGCTGACTCCGAGTGCCCGTGCATTCGCGCTGAGAACGCCCCCTTGCCCTGTGTCGAACAGGATGCGTTTACCGTCGGTTTCTATCCACAGCGCGAAGCCATGCTCGCCAGCTAGCCCGTTTCTGGCGTTGTTGTCGACAAGGGTGGTAATAGTGGCGACGGGATCTGTCACGAGGTTGTGGTCCTTCCAAAACAAAAAAAAAGCAACAGGGGAAGCAGCCGCTTCGGACCGCTTCCCCTGCTCTCAGGAACAAACCGCTGAGCCTTGCAAGGTCCGCGGTTATGGATGATGGCTCGGGCGACAGGACTTGAACCTGTAACCTAGTGGTTAACAGCCACCCGCTC
>JAKPPK010000255.1 GCA_029547385.1 Candidatus Latescibacterota bacterium | reverse complement strand
GCCATGGCGCGGGTTTTCGCATGAAAATCCAATCGAGATCGGAAACGGTGTCCGCAGGCTGTTGCGTTCCAGACGCGACATACCAGCGGCGATCGCACCCCGTTGTTCTTCATCTTCGTATAGGCAGGAGACCCCAGCCTTCAGACTGGGGAGGAATGCCGTCTGCCTGTCCCGGGCTTGTCCGTATACAAGCGCCATACACTTTCACCCCGCGGCTATACTTTATGCCGGATGAACATCGATGATACAAGTTAATGGCACTGCGAGTGGTCAGCAACTATCTGCGTCTTCCCCAGAAGACCTTTTGGGTTCTCGACACGCTCGCGTACCATGCCAAGAGCCTGTATAACGTAGGACTGTACAACGTCCGGCAGCACTACATCGAGCACCAGAAGAACCGTCAGATCCTTTTGGGGTTCCGACCTGATCTCTCCTCCGGGGTTGGCATCCAGGTCGGATCCTATCTCCCCTACACCCGGAATAAGGACTTTCCCTACAAAGAGTGCAGTACCTATGCACAGTCAAAAGAGAACGAGAACTACAGGTTGCTGCACAGCGACAATGCCCAGCAGACTCTCAAGTCCGTTGAAGAAGCCTACAAAAGTTATTTTGGGTCGCTGGAGTTGTATCGCAAGGGGCAGCTCGAGTATTTTCCGCGGCCTCCCCACTATCTTCCCAAAGATGGGCGGTTCAAGTTGGCGTTTCCCCGGGCGCATCTCGGGATCCGCAACGGGTTCGTGACGCTCGGGATGTCCCACACGTTCAGGAAGCAGCACGGCCTGACGGGGAAGGAACTCACGTTCCCGATCCCGCCGTGCATCAAGCCGCACCAGATCCGGGAAGTCACGATCCTGCCGGTCAACGGCGGGAAGGCATACAAGATCGAGTTCTGCTACAAAGTCCCCACACAGCCCCAAACCCTTGACCCCGCCCAGTACCTCGCGATCGACCTCGGGCTCAACAACTTTGCGACGATGGTTGACACCGCCACCGGGGCTGCCGTCATTCTTGACGGTAAGCGTATCAAATCAATTAACCGGTGGTACAACAAAGAGAACGCACGGTTGCAGAGCATCAAGGATAAGCAAAAGATCGGGGGGATCACGAAGCGACAGGCCCGGCTGCTGAAAAAGCGAGACTGCCGGATCGATGAAGCGATGAACCGGTATGTGGACTGGATCGTGGACTATGCCATCGAGCACCGGATCGGCACCGTGATCCTCCCTCGCTGGGATGGGATCAAGGACCGGATCAACCACGGCAAGCGGGGGAACCAGAACTTCGTGCAGGTGCCGTATCACAAGTTCCGGCAGAAACTGAAGAGCAAGTGCGAGCTGTACGGGATCCGGTTCGATGATACGCACTCGGAAGCCTACACCTCGCAGGTCGATGCCCTGAACCTGGACCCGATCGCGAAGCCCCCCTACGGAAGGAAACGGCGGATCCGACGCGGATTGTACCGGAGTGCTCTGGGTACCCTGATCAACGCCGATGTCAACGGCGCTCTGAACCATTTGCGAAAAGTAGCCGGTGATTCCGTGATTCCACGGATAATCGGTAGGGGCCGCGTCAACCGGCCCGTGCGAATAAGGACGTCTTTTGAACCGTCAACCTTCGCACACATTAAATTGCAGCTCTGTGCCCCGCAAGGGGCCCCGGCAGCAAGCCCCACCCTTTAGGGTGGGGTAGTTGACGTC
>JAKPPK010000575.1 GCA_029547385.1 Candidatus Latescibacterota bacterium | reverse complement strand
AGATGCTGCGACTGTTCTTCCCGCATGCGCTTGAAATTCGGCAGGCCGGCCTTGTACTCGGCAACCCATTCCTTCGCGAATTTGCCGCTCTGGATTTCCGCCAGCACCCTGCGCATTTCGTTCCTGGTCTCTTCCGTGATGATGCGCTTGCCCGTCACGTAATCGCCCCACTCGGCGGTGTCGGAGATAGAGTAGCGCATGGTGGAGATGCCGCCGACGTAGATGAGGTCGGTAATCAGCTTCACCTCATGCAGGCACTCGAAATAGGCGATTTCCGGCTGATACCCCGCCTCGACCAGCGTCTCAAACGCCGTCTGGATCAGCTTCGACAGACCACCGCACAGCACCACCTGCTCGCCGAAAAGATCGGTTTCCGTCTCTTCCTTGAACGTGGTTTCGATCACCCCGACGCGGGTTCCGCCGATACCCTTGGCATACGCCAGCGCAATGTCCTTCGCCTTGCCGGACGGATTCTGGTAGATGGCGATCAGGTTCGGAACGCCGCTGCCACGGGTGTACGTCGCGCGAACGAGGTGGCCCGGACCTTTGGGCGCCACCATGAATACGTCCACGTTTGTGGGCGGAACGATGGTTTTGAAGTGGATGTTGAAGCCGTGCGCAAACGCCAGCGCCTTGCCGGGGGTCAGGTTCGCCGCGATGTAGCGCTCGTAGATCTCTGATGCGGCGGTGTCGGGTACCAGCATCATGATGATGTCACCCTGTTTCGCCGCTTCTGCGGTCTCCAGCACTTTCAGGCCCGCTGCTTCGGCCTTCGCCCACGTTTTCGACCCCTGCCGCAGGCCTACCACCACCTTCACGCCAGAGTCCTGCAAGTTCAGCGCGTGGGCGTGGCCCTGCGAACCGCACCCGATGACGGCAACGGTTTTGTCTTTGAGGAGATCCAGATTCGCGTCGTCGTCGTAGTACATGCGGGCGCGGGTTTCGGTGGCAAGGGCGGTGGTTTCTTCTTTCTGCGTGCTCATCTGTCACGAATCCTTCCGGGAAAACACTCAGGTTGCACAATCACCAGGACCGGCGAAAAACAGAGGGCTGCCCCGATGTGCCGGGGTGGCCCCCTGTGAATTTACGCAACTTTGGTTTCTGCTCCACGGCTGGCTCTGCCGTTCCGTTCACGCCCCATGGCGACAGAACCGGTGCGCGCCATTTCCTTGATGCCAAACGGTTCAATCATCTCGATGAACGCATCCACTTTTTCCGAATCACCGGTGATTTCGATGGTGAGCGTGGCCGTGCTCATATCCACCACGCGGGCGCGGAACACATCCACCACCTGCACGACTTCGGTGCGCGTCTGCGCGGTCGGCGCCGCCACTTTGATCAGCACCAGTTCGCGCTCGACATGCGCGCATTCGGTCATGTCGGTGACTTTGATGACGTCAATCAGACGGTTCAACTGCTTGGTGATCTGCTCTATGATCTGCTCGTCGCCACGCGTCACGATGGTCATGCGGGAGACGGTGGGGTCTTCCGTTTCCCCGACGGTGAGGCTGTCAATGTTGAACCCGCGTCCGGCGATCAGACTGCTGATGCGCGCCAGGACGCCGAAATGGTTCTCCACAAGCACACTGATGATGTGTCGGCGGTTCATTTATGCCCACTCCTCTTCCTGCATCTCGTCCAGAGCCTTGCCCGCGGGAACCATCGGGAACACGTTCTCTTCCGGGTTGATGTGGAAATCCATGAACACCGGGCCCGGATGCGCCAGCCCTTCTTCGAGCACCGGCACGACGTCGTCATGAGTGCGCGCGGTCAGGCCTTTCGCGCCGAACGCATCCGCTACTTTCGCGAAATCAGGCAACCCGCCGATCACGCTGCTCGAGTAGTGCCGGTCGTAGAAAAACTCCTGCCACTGACGCACCATCCCGAGGTATCCGTTGTTCAGGATCACGACTTTCACCGGCAGCCGGTTTTCTACCACCGTGGTGAGCTCCTGGATGTTCATCTGAATGGACCCGTCACCCGCGATGTCGATCACCATGGCATCCGGCGCGGCAAATTGAGCACCGATTGCTGCGGGGAAGCCGTATCCCATGGTTCCGAGCCCGCCTGAGGTAAGCCACCGGCGCGGCTTATCGAACTTGTAGAATTGAGCCGCCCACATCTGGATCTGCCCCACCTCGGTGGAGATGATCGCGTCGCCTTTTGTCATCTCGTAGATCTTCTCGATCACGTACTGAGGCCGCATCACTTCGGTGCTCGGCCGGTAACGGAACCAGTGCGTTTCCTTCATTTCCGCGAACGTACGGTTCCACTCGTTGGGCTGGCGGGGTTTCACCACCTTGTTCAGCTCGCGCAGCACCCAGTGTGCGTCGCCCACCACGGGGTAATCCACTTTCACCGTCTTTTTGATGGAGGAAGGGTCAATGTCCACGTGGGCGATTTTCGCCTTGGGCGCGAACGCCGAGAGTTTTCCGGTCACCCGGTCATCGAAGCGAGCACCCACTGCGATGACAAGGTCGCATTCCTGAAAGCAGATGTTTGCCAGCTTACTGCCATGCATTCCGGGCATTCCGGCGAACAGCGGATGCGTGCCGGGAAATGCGCCGAGCGCCATCAACGTGGTGGTGACGGGAATATTGGTCTTGTTCACCAGTTCGAGCAGGTGATCAGAGGCATTCGCCATGACGACGCCGCCGCCGACGTAGAGGTACGGCCGCTTCGACTCGGCGATTGCGTCCGCCAGCCGCTGTATGGATTTCGGATGCCCCTCGGTGGTCGGCTTGTAGCTCCGAATGCTCACCGTCTCAGGCCATTCGAACACTGCCTTTTCGAACGTCACGTTCTTCGGCACGTCCACCAGCACCACGCCGGGGCGGCCAGTGGAGGCGATGTAGTACGCCTGCCGAACGATGCGCGCGATATCCTGCGGGCGTTCGATCATGTAGCTGTGCTTCACGATCGGCCGAGTAACACCGATGGCATCCGTTTCCTGAAACGCGTCCGAACCGATCAACTCCCGGGAGACCTGACCCGTGAACACCACCAGCGGAACGGAATCCATCTGCGCGGTGGCGATTCCGGTCACCGCGTTCGTGGCGCCGGGCCCACTCGTTACGAACACCGTCCCGACCTTGCCGGTCACCTTCGCCCAGCCGTCGGCGGCATGCACCCCTGCCTGTTCGTGACGCGGCAGAACCACGCGGATCTGATCGCGCCGTGCGTACAGCTCATCAAATACCTTCAGCACCACACCGCCGGGGTAGCCGAACATGAGGTCCACGCCCTCGCGGATGATGCATTCGACCAGTATCTCCGCGCCGGTGCACTCTTTGCCTTCCATATCGCGCCGCCAGAAGGCTCTGTTGGCGGCTTTCGCAGTACCGGAATCAGCCATTGTTCTCGGCTCCTTTGCTGTCAATTGACGAAGTGA
>JAKPPK010000568.1 GCA_029547385.1 Candidatus Latescibacterota bacterium | reverse complement strand
GCAAATTCGTGTTCCGCACCGTCCAGATTGCCGACAGATTCCTCCAATTCGCCGAGAACCCCGATCACGTCTGGATCGGGCGGGTCCATCGCGGCCACGCGACGAAACGACCGGATAGCCTCGGGGACTTTGTCGCGACGCATGAGGAATTCCCCTGCCGCTGTTTGCACGTCGCGTGAGCCGGGCGCAGCTTCGGCGAGCGCGATCAGACGACTTTCCACGCTATCGAGAACACGCGAAACAGTCTCCGAGTTCGATCCCGCAGTCTGGGCTTCCTGCGCGAGCCATCGCGCGCGGGCTTCGTCCAGTTGAATCAGCCCGAGTAACGCAGTCGGTTCCGAGGGATCGTCCGCAAGGGCCTTCTGGAACCATTCGTTCGCAAGATCCAGCCTCCCCGCCCGCAGGTATGCCCTGCCCAGCCTCACCTTCTGAGGAACAGCCTCCTCTCCCGGCACCTGTCGAGACTCCGTGGTGTTGACGGAAGCCTTTCGCGGGATTTTCATCGTGAACTCATACAACACAGCGGGTGCAGCACCCGAAACCGCAGCGATGGGCTTCAGAAACGGAGGGGCGTTCCGCGGGTCCAGCAGCGGAGTGAGAGGTGGGCGGAGGGCAGCCTCAATGGCGCTTACAAAGAGGTATTGAGCGTGGTGCTGCAGGGCAATCCCCGGCAGTTCTTCAATGCGATCCAGAAACGGGACGCGAATAAACTCCGTGCCGGTGAAGTACGCGATATGCGGCTTTCTTGCAAGCACCGCAGAGCCTTCGGGAAGAGAACGCCCGACGGCCCTGGCAACTGCGCCTACCTCCGCCGGCTGGGTTTCCATCAGTTTCGCCACCTCCTCCTTCGCGGTAGCTATACCCCCCCAAAGGAGAAGCACCCCGCAAATCGCAGGGATCGCCGCCAAGCTAACGGATTTGGAACTCAGCCTTAGCCCGCCTGTCACTGCTGTAGCCGCCAAAACAGCATAGATCGGCACCATCGGGAGACTGAACCGCTCCCCGTAGAACACAGGAACGAGAACACCGTACGCCCCGACCCCCAGAACTATCGCAGGCCAGGCGCGCTCGCGCTTCATCATCACCGCGCGGACGAGGCCATAGGCGATCATCGCCAGCCACACTATTGAAAGCGGCACCACCCAGGGCGCTGTTCCCGCAACAAGGACGCGACGCATATCCCACCAGAAATGCTCGATGCTGTTGCGCGCCAGCATCG
>JAKPPK010000546.1 GCA_029547385.1 Candidatus Latescibacterota bacterium | reverse complement strand
TCCGCATGGAATAGGCTGATTTCATGTCGGTTCCTCCAGGAATTCGCATGACCTGCCAGAACAGCGCAAGGAGGCGGGTAACGGCTCGGGAACACCAGCGGGCGAGGCAGGACAGAAGCTGAGACTGAGGCGCCGAGGAAGCGGTGAATGGCAAAAGGGCCTCAACTCGGCTTCGAGAGGAGATGGCACCCCCGCAGAATTAGCCATGTCTGCACCCCCACCATGACTACTGCAACCCTCCGCGGATCTTATACATCGTTGGATAGAAGAATGTCAAGCATGAAAACATGTGTGTATATAAGCATTATCTTGTCAGTTACTTGAGTAGGATTCGACGTGATCTTAAATGCCCGTGCAAGCTCATGGTGAGGCCGCGCATCCGCGACCGTACCGCTCCGACCGCGTACGTTCCTCAGTCAGCGGTCCACGGAACTTCGGGCGGGGTCTCAAAGAGCTTCTCGAAATATGCGTCCTTTGTATATAATCGGCCATAGATGTCCAGGGGGAAAGACAAGCTGAACTACATCCGGAAGTGCCTCCGCCGGCACAGCGATGCACGGTTGGCGGGAGCGTTAGGCATTTCGGAGGCGGAGGTGCAGAAAGCGCTTTCGTCGATGGGGTTGAGCCGGAGCAAGGCGGACAAGGCATGGCTCCGAGAGCATCCGGATGAGCCCCTCCCAGAATTCTCGCCGCACGCACCGAAACCGGCTTCGCTGGTGCGGCTGGGTCTCTGGGATATGGTGACGGCCCTGATTGCCGCATGCGCGGCGCTGGGAGTCTATTACTAATAGGGACATAATTTATCTTGCATTTTCGTAGGCGTTGATGTATACTGGGAGCCATGAAGACTGATGCGCGGACCCTTGCTCCCGCCACCCAAGAACAGATTCGCTTCAAGGCGGTCGCCGCCGTGGAGAAGGGCATGACGCACGTGAAAGCCGCCGAAGTCTTTGGCGTCACGCGGCAGTCCGTTGACCGGTGGGTCAAGGCCTATCGCTCCCGTGGCGCCCACGCCCTGAAAGTTCACAAGCGGGGACCGAAAGGGGAAGGGTCGCGCCTGGAGGGAAGGCAGGCCGTCACCGTCATCAAGCTGATCACGGACCACCATCCCGAGCAGTTGAAACTCCCGTTTGTGTTGTGGACCGCGGACGCGGTGCGTCAGTTGATTCAGCGCAAGTTCAGGGTGGGCATTTCGGTTCGGACGGTTCGGCGCTATCTTGCGCGCTGGGGGTTTACTCCCCAGAAGCCGGTGCGCCGCGCCTACGAGCGGGATGATGCGGCGGTGCGGCGCTGGCTGGAGCAAGAATACCCGGCGATCCGCGAAGCGGCCAAGCAGGAAAAGGCCCTGATTTATTGGGGCGATGAGATGGGCGTTCGTTCGGACCATCAGGCGGGCCGTTCGTATGCCCCGAAGGGGCAGACGCCCGCCATTGCGGGCACGGGCCAACGTTTTGGCTGTAACGTGCTTTCGGCGCTGACGAACCGGGGGCATCTGGACTTCATGGTGTTCAAGAAGGGTTTCACGGCCGCGGTTTTCGTGCGCTTTCTCCGACGCCTGATGAAACAAGCGGGGCGAAAGGTCTTCATCATCGTGGACCGCCATCCGGTACACCGCAGCAAGAAAGTGCAGGCGTGGCTGGACGAGCATGCCAAGCAGCTCCGTCTCTTCTTTCTTCCCGGGTATAGTCCAGAACTCAACCCGGATGAGATGCTGAACCAAGACGTCAAGACCAACGCCGTGGGCAGAAAACGCGCCCGAAACCGACCGCAACTCATGCGCAACGTGCGGCGTTATCTCGACCGACGCCGCGCCAATCCCGAATTGGTTACCCGCTACTTCCATGAGGACTCCGTGCACTATGCCGCCTCGTAGAACTCAAACCTCAATGCAACTTAAACTGTGGCCGTGGTAATAAAATAGGGATGTCCCGCCCCTCAGATGTTCGCGCCCGCCCAGATCGGATTTCATCAATGTACTCGCGGACCTGCACAAAAGGATTGGTGCTTTCGTTGGAGCCCTTTCGCATCGGTCGTTTGAACTCAACGATTGTGATACTGGAAAACGGTGTCTCGTCCGAGCCCGCGAAGGCGCACGCCTTGTCAAATACGATAAGGTCTGGTTCGCTCTGTGCGGCATTATTAAGAGGGTTCAAGGTCCGAAGCTGCTTGTCAGAGGCAAGAAAGAAATGATACACGAGCCTCTCGTCAAGGAGCCATAGATTGTGCCCTTCAAATGGCAGCCTCATCCGAGGTCTTTCCCATGGGGAAGATGATGTTGTGTACCCTGTCCTCTTTCGGGTATTTGCCGTCATCTGCAATGCTCAACTGTTTTTTCAGAAACTCAAGGATGGCTTTTCTCTGACAAACGTAGCGCGCGAGGTCTGCGGCTTTGACCTGGTTGATTTTCTCGAAGTACTCCTGCAACTTCGCGCGGTATTGGTCTATGTCCTCTTCTTGGCCGTTGGTCTGGCTTAGCAGCCGCTGGCCTTCGTCTCTCAGAGAGGACTCGACCCGCTGGAATCCTTTGTACAAGTGGAGATCAACCTCGCTATCAGGGGCGTCGGGACTAACTGCGTCAAGCTCATCTGGAATCAGATGCAAAATGGGCCGATACATTGGTGCCTGGGTGCGAACAAAGTCTTGAATCCGTTCTGCCTTACGGGCGCGTATCGGCTCCGTGTATGGACTGAGGAACGCTCGGCAGTTGTCGAGGATGCTCGTACGGATCGATGTCCACGTAGTCTCGCTTGAAAGAAGCTCTGAGTCGTCCTCGGTTATGTTGAAAGCGGTGCGTTCAGAGTTGGCCCTCGAATCGAGATATGGTGATTCCACGTATCCCGCGTAGACAAACTCTTGGTCATTATCATCCCTGAGTCGTGGCATGAGATTAGGGACCTGCCGCCCAAGTTTTTCGGATCGAACAACGCGGTGATTTGCGCAGAAGTGCAAGACGTGGTCTTTGATGTGCGTGGAGCTTAGCCTCACATGAAGCACGCTGAAGTTGATCTCACCCACCCGCACGGTCTCCGGTGTCGACTTGGCGACCATTTCGTGTTCAAAGATTTGCCGTAAGTCGAGGGGCGCGTTGCGTGCTTCGTCGTGGAGAAAGACGTTGGGACAACGTGGGCCGATAAAGAACTCCAGAAAGTGCTCGACAATGAATGAGCCGATTGTTTCAGGTTTCTTGGGGCATTGTTTCTGGTAGGCGGTCTTGAAGTCGGTGAGCTCAATGGTCGTGGACACCTTGCCGTTGCTTCTCGGCTCCGTGGACAGTTGATCAATTCCGTCACCAAGGGGCACGAATCGAAAGACGCGAAGCAACGGCTTGCCATCCTGTTCGTACGCACTGGACACGCGGACATCATCGAAGGCTACAAGCCACGTGAAGCGCCCGACCTGAAGAATTGCCGCCTGTTCATACTCCCGGACATGCTTGTTATGCTTCTGGGATGTGACTGCTGTAAAGCGGTTACCGTCCCCTCCTCGACAGGGAACACTCTTGTAACTTCTTGTGATTGTCCGGGTTGTGACTCAATCTGTCGGGGATTTGGCAGATTCTGTCCTGCTGTGAAAAGTGCGGAAATGGTGGAGGGAACGACGACCTACCGCAAAACAGTCTCAAAGCCCGCGCTCCTCGTAACTCCTTGATAATAAACGCCGAAGTCATCTCACACAACCACTTCCCGACAACCCGACCAGAGAAACGAATTTCTCCCCTGATTTCCCGGCACCGGACGAGGGTGACGGGTTTGCAGTAAAACCGGATACCTGGCGTCGAGCCGCAACAAATTCGAATCCGGTTTTCGGACGCCGGTTCGGTTCCCAAAACGGGAATCGAATTGCAGCCCGGATCGGCTTACTGCAGCCC
>JAKPPK010000541.1 GCA_029547385.1 Candidatus Latescibacterota bacterium | reverse complement strand
ATGAAACTGCTCGATCTGCTCGGCGCCGGTGGTATGTTCGTCGAGTTCTTTTCGATGGATTTCGACGAGAACTTCATCCTGATGGGGCACGACGGTCCGAGCAACATCAACGTTGCGCAGGACCGCCCGAAGCTTTCGTTCCTCGAGGTACACCACGGGAAATCGGGCAGCGGGCTCGGCATCGACTTCCACATGAAGGAAGGGCCGGTGACACTGGTGAACCTGACGCAGGTGGATGCCGGCGAGTCGTTCAAACTCATCACGACAGCCGGGGAAGTGGTGCCGGGGAACATTCTCTCAATCGGCAACCCGAACTGCCGCGTGCGGGTGGAGCGGCCGATTCACGAGTTCATGGATGCGTGGTGCCAGCAGGGCCCGTCTCATCACATCGCACTCGGCATCGGTGATCACACGGCGGAGGTGGAAGCCTTCGCCGAGGCGATGGGTTTCCGGTATGTGAGGGTGTAGCGCGCGGGTCGTCGAGTGGCGTGGCGATAGCCGCGTTGTATCGAGACGACCGCCACGCTTACGCCTTGATCGCGCCCGTCGCGATGCCTTCGACAAAATAGCGCATGGTGACCGAGAAGAGGAGGATGAGGGGAAGTGACGCGATGGCGTACCCCGCCATCAGCGGTCCCCACGAGGTGGAGTGCTGCTTCGTCAGGTACGCAAGCCCGATGGAGACGGTTTTGAAGTTATCAGCAACCACCAGCGGCCATATGTAGTCGTTCCAGACGAACACCACCGTCATGATGGCGAGCGTGCCGAGAATGGATTTGGAAAGCGGCAACGCGATGCTCCAGTATTGCCGGATGTCGCTTGCCCCGTCCATCTGGGCCGCTTCGAACAGCTCTTTCGGCAGCCCCGAAAAGAATGTGCGCAGGATGTACACCTCAAGCACCTGGCGCGATGCGACGTAGAACAGGATCAGCGCCCACGCGGTGCCTACAAGGCCGAGCCTCAGCGCAAGCACGTACTGGGGAATGAGGTTGAGAATGCCGGGAATCATCAGAAGCACGATCAACGCATAGAACAGCGGCGTTTTGCCGGGGAACTCATACCGCGCGAACACATACGCCGTCAGCGAACTCAACGTGAGACTTACCACCGTCACTACCGCCGCGACGACAAGAGTGTTGATGATATACGGGGACACCGCCTCCCAGCCTTCCACGTAATTCTGCCACTGGAACGGGGAAGTCGGATAAAGGGTGTTATCGAGGAACTGGCGCAGGTCCTTCAGACTGATGCTGATCATCACCCAGAACGGCACAAGCACAAAAAACGCCGCACCTGCCAGCAATGTGAACTTTGCGGCTTCCGCACGCCTGCTAGTCAATGCCATACTGAGCCTTTGCCGCGTTCACTTCCAGACCACGCGTCTACCTCTCATGACGCCTCGTGCGTGCGGAAATACCGCATGTTGAGCACCGTCAATCCGAGAATCACAAGAAACATCACCACGCCGATGGCCGACGCATAGCCCATCTGTGCGTACCGGAAGGCGGTGTTGTACATGATGAGCCCCGGGACCGTGGTGGCATCGGAGGGGCCGCCTCCCGTCATGATGAGCACCCGTCCGTAATCCTGCACACCCCCGATAATGCCGAGAATCAGCATCAGTTTCACCTGCCCGAGGATCATCGGCAGTTCGACCCGCACAAGCCGCTGCCACGCGCTTGCGCCGTCAATCAGCGCGGAATCGTTCAGGTCCCTGGGTATTCGTTCCAACCCCGCGAGATAGATGAGAAGGGCGATGGGGTTGATATACGGGAACCCCATGAACATGAGACTTGGCATGGCAAGGCGCGTGTCCGCCAGCCAGGTCGGACCGTCGAATGGCGAAGGAATGATTCCGAGCCCGGCCAGCGCCCGGTTCAAAAGGCCCACCTGCGGGTTATAAATGAACATCCACAGGAGCATGCCCACCATACCGGGCACCACCATCGGTATCACGAATACCATCCGGAACCAGTACTGCACGCGCTTGTTCCGCAGGTGGTACAGGACTACGGCAAGCAGAATTGACGGAATCTGCAGGACAAGGTTCGCCGAGACGAACAGAAGCATGTGCCACGAGGCAACCAGAAGGTCCCGGTCGTTCAGGAAGATTCGGCGGAAATTCGCGAGGCCGACGTAGTCCTTTATGTTCGAACCGTTCCAGTTGAAAAACGAGTGGTAGATGGCACTGACGGAGGGGTAATACGCGAAGATTCCGATGAAGACGAACGTCGGCAGGATGTACACATACAACCGCGCGCCGTAATACCACGGCATGCGTCCGTCGCCGGACGTACGCTCGCGAGGAGCATTGTCCATCGAGAGGACCGTTTCTGAAAGAGGATGGCCTGCCTTGTGTGCGCAAAGAAATATGGCAGGGCTGCGTTCCCACTGACAAGGCAAGGAGGATTGCGACTGAAGGGAAAACCGGAGAGAAGCTTACTCCTGCTCCGATCCGTTGTTCCGGACGGGAGGACTGAATTTCCGTTTGATGTAGACGTACGTATCGCGGTCGAAGGGGTTCATAGAGAGAAGCTGCCGGACGTACACGCCCAGAGGAACCGAGGCGGGCTCCCGGATCAAGGGCAACAGGAACAGCGCCAGAATGCGTCCGCCGAAGGAGATGAGGTAGAGCGTTCGGAGGGGTGTCAGAATGAATGGCCCCCAGGTGTACGACATTCCCTGCAGTGCTTCCGCGATGGTTCCCCCGAGAACCGAGCCGAACGCGCTTCCGAACCCTGAAATGACCGCATACAT
>JAKPPK010000532.1 GCA_029547385.1 Candidatus Latescibacterota bacterium | reverse complement strand
GGTGGAATCCGACATCAGGTTGGTCCAGTAGTCATACTGCGACCGGTCGTAGGCCCCCGGGCCAAAATGCTTCTTGCCCGGAATGGTTCCCGAAACCACGCCGGACACCCAGGGGATCCGTGACCTCCGCTCGGTGCCGTCCTTTGTAACGACATTGACCATACCGGACCGGACGTTGCCGTATTCCGCGTTGAATCCGCCGGTGAGAAGCGTCACCTCGGAGACGAGTGTCTGATTGAGCTGGGTGTATCCGTTCCCTGTGGAGGCGTCAGTTCGGTCGAGACCATCCACCTGAAACCTGATCTCAGAGGGGCCTCCGCCCCGGATGGAGAGTTCGTTGTCCCGTGCGACGGAGACGCCGGGCTCATAGCCCAATGCATCCAGCATCTTCCCCACCGGGATCTCCGCCACCCTGCGCGCATCAACGGTGGTCTGCGAAGAAGTCACGTCCACTTCAATGTTTGGCCTGCCCGCCGTAACGACCAGCGGAGCAACCTCGATCGCCTCTTCTCGAAGCGTGAAGTTGACCGTCGTGGTCCTGTCGGAAGAAACCTCGACGTTCTGGGTGATAACCGGCCGGAAGCCCATCATGGATGCCCGGACCGCGCACTCCCCCGGCGGAACCAGAAGGATCAGGTATCGACCGTCTGCATCGGTCATTGCGCCGAGACGCAATCCCACCACCTCGATCGCCACACCCGGAAGCGGGGTGCCGTCACTGCTCTTCACTGTTCCCGTTATCTTGCCCGTGGTGCCGGCATCACCACTGCTCCACACACCGAAAATGAACAACAAGAGAGAGCCTGCCCAACAAAAAAACGCATTCCTCGTGATCATACCATCTTCTCCATCTGAGCCCATTCATTCGCCAGTTTGTTATAGATCAAATCTCAGTCCGAGTCTGACGACGCGTTTGTTACGAAAGGAAAGCCATTCAGTTCTCGGCTTGAGTGGTGCTTTCCAGTTCCCGCCACCGTCTTTGTAAGGCCGCGTCAACGCGTCGAAGGTGGAAGGGTCATTCACACGGAGGCCCGTTTCACCATTCTGGCGCCGCTGAAACACGTACGCGATATAGTCCTCCCCCGCGCCGCTGAGGGCTTTGGTGTTGAAAAGATTCGTGACATCAGCGTAAAGTGACATGCTCCTTCCACGACTAACAGCCATCGTCTTGTCGATCTTGAGGTTCGTAAACCAGTAATCGATTGTCTTCATGTAGTTTTCCGGTGGCAGCTCTCGAATAGGGATGGTAGGATCCGGGCGATAAATCACTTCGGAACCTTCCCGGTACGTTTCCAGGATGCTGATGCCCCACCCCCCTCTCAATCGGCCCCATTCCTGCGGGGTACCGATGCGCACCAATCCGCGGAGGCTGATCAGGGGCTCATTCGACCGTGCGTATGCAGTGTAGTAACTTGCCTGCGCAATGTTGGCCGTGTTGAACTGCACGATGCCGACCTCTCCCGTGCGAGTCGCATATTCCTCAAGGGTTATCCATCCGTTAAGGAAACGACCCGCAGTGCGAGCAATTTTCATCTCGATGCCGCGCACCTCTTCGTAGTTCGCGTTGCGATATGTCGAATACCCATCTCCGACACTCACCTGCAGATTGGAAACCTGGTCGACGTTGTATTTCGCATACCCGCGAATCGTAGCGATCATGCGGAAGGGCATCACGTGCTCAATGCCGACCTCATACATCGTGGTTTTTGCCGGACGCAGGCTTGCGTAACGCGCAGATTGAATTCGCCCGGTCTGCCCCAGGTGAAAATCCGATTGGTACCCGTACAGAACCGCAGGCTTCTGGACCGAACAGAAGATGCCATAATTGAAGAAGAATTTGGTAGTTGCGGTAACCGGATGAGAAACCCCGAAACGAGGCTCCACGTACCAGAACACTTTGTTGTCGGCATAAGGCAGTGCCCACATGACGTCCCACGGTTCAGGGGGATCGCCAAGGCCATATTTCCTGAGGGTGTCGCGGAGCGGGTAATAGGTCGGAACTCCGCCCCATCGGCTCACATCCCATCCGTGAGCGATGGCGATGCTGTCGTAAATGGCCTTCCCTCCATAGCGCATGAATGATTGCGATGTGAAGATCTCGGGTACGAAGGAACGACCGTGTGCGTCGAACCTTTCCACACGCACGCCCGCGTTGGCGATGAGCCCCTGCGATTCGAATTTGTCCTGAACGAAAACGCCCAGGATGCTGGGTCGAGGTGTGGGGTACTTGCCGCCATAGTCCATGTAGCTGTGGTTCCGCCCGGGAACTGACAAACCAAGCGCGTACCGGGCGTGGTATTCCAGTTCGCTGGTGGCGTATTCCGCACCTGTTTTCAGCGTGTGCGCGCCCCACGCGTGAGTGAAATCGGCCTTGAACATCGTTTGAACAGCGTTTGCCCTCATAACAGATTCAGAGCCGACACCGAGTGTGTATGTGCCGCTCAGGTCTGCGTATCCGTCCTGTATGTATCCCTGCGGGGACACCACGGTCGCGGGCTGGCTCGTTCCGGCAAAAAACGTGCGGGTAACGAATCTCCCCTCCGAAGGCACGGTTTCGGAATAATTGGGCGAGGAAAAGGGATCGTTCAGAATCATCCGGCCGGGGGTCAGGGCATCCTCAAGGCTGCTGGGCAGGTCCGCAGCGGCTGTGCCGCCGGTATCAGACCAGAGAAAAAACATTCCGAGCCAGCCCCGGTACCCGAACGAACTTGGCGGTTTGTACCCGGAGGCCAGGTTCGCAGGGTCGTACGACGCATTTACGTTGGCACGGGGAAGGTCGCGCTTCTGTTCGGTTTCCGACGCAGATCGTGCCAGCGAGATGGAAAAGAACGTCGTGGGGCGCAACGTGTAGCTTATCGAGATTCCAATCTGGGAGTAGCTTCCGTCGAGCAGACAGGAATTGGAAAGGCTGAGTTTGTTGTTTGTTGATCCTCTCCCGCCTGAGACAGTTCCTGCCAACGACCCCGGGTCGCGCAATGGCGTTGGGTCCAGAAAAGTCCCTCCCGCGCTGGTTTCGGCAAGCTCCGGACTGCTCGCGAGTGAAGATGTTGCGGCTGAGGAACTCGTTCCATACACGTACGAGACGCGAAGCTTCAATCTGTCCGTCGGGGTCAACGTAAGTTTGGTATCTATCGCCCTGTCGGCGAAATACGGGCGGAGTGCCGGGGTGATAGTCATCTCTTTCTTGTAGACATACCCCACCACAATGCCACCCATCTTCCGTGGCAGCGCCCAGCCAGCAGCAAGATCCAGTGTGACATCAGGCTCATTGCCATACTGCCACACCTGCTCGTCCATGTTCGCTTCCCACTGCCACGCCTCCCGAAGCTGCTCAGGCGTCCAGTCGTTCTTCCCATACGCACCTGCACGACGATTCGCCACGTTGATCACATTCGCTCGCGCAGCCCAGCCATCGAACACCTTATACAGGTTCGGCGCCAGACGCCACTTGAACGACGTGTCGTTCCGCGTCTCCTCATACAGA
>JAKPPK010000249.1 GCA_029547385.1 Candidatus Latescibacterota bacterium | reverse complement strand
CAATGGCCGCATATCGGACAGGAACGGTCGCGGTGGCGTCAGGATCAAGGACGGTGACAGGCTCGGGGACGCTCTGGGCGGTGACGGTTTCGCCTGGGGATGAGTTCACCATCTGCGATGCCAACGCTCTCCCCACGGGCGGGAGGTACGAGGTTGACACCGTCAACTCCAACACCAGCATCACGCTGGTACAGAACTACCAAGGCCCCACCGCCTCCGGACTGGCATACGCCATCATGAACATGGCAGGAAACCAGTCTGTGCCGCAGTTTAGCAACAGATTAAGCCAGTTTTTCGACAAACAACAGGTGACGCTCAACGCCCCCGGGGTAAACGTCATCAAAGTGGGTGGAACGACGTTTTCCCCCGATGCCGTGGCGCGACAGCTCGAGTTCATCGCCGGAACGGGCGTAACGCTCACGCCGTCGGCGGTGGGAAAAAATGTCACGGTGGCAGGGACGGCGGCATCTGAGGCGGGTCCTGGGGTGGTCGAGCTCGCCACCACCGCAGAAACCCAAGCCGGCACGGACACCGAGCGAGCTATAGTCCCTGCGTCCTTGCATAGGAAACAGTGGAAAACATATCTCGCGCAACATTTTCAACGCCTCGGCACGGAAACGCATGCGTCTTCGCTTGCATCTTTGGGTTCTGGTGTTGTACTCGCTGGGACAGTCCCGACGGGGAAGATTTTCAAATCAACGGACTCTGGCGCTACGTGGACGGAGATCCAACGCCTCGGCACGGAAACGCATGTGTTTTCGTTGGTATCTTTGGGTTCTGGTGTTGTACTCGCTGGGACAAACCCGACGGGGAAGGTATACAAATCAACGGACAGCGGAGCTACGTGGACGGAGATCCAGCGACTTGGCTCTGAAACGTATGTGCGTTCACTTGTATCGCTGGGTTCTGGTGTTGTACTTGCTGGGACAGCCCCGACGGGGAAGGTATACAAATCGGCGGACAGCGGAGCTACGTGGACGGAGATCCAGCGACTTGGCTCTGAAGCGTATGTGTATTC
>JAKPPK010000451.1 GCA_029547385.1 Candidatus Latescibacterota bacterium | reverse complement strand
ATGTCGATCAGCTTCAGATTGCCGATGAGGCCGCTGAAACCCTCCTGTTCCCCCTTACCAACGGCAGCCCGCCCGCGGTCCACCTGTTCCAGAGCCTTCCGCACGACACTCCGGAATTCCTCCAGTTCGAACGTCTTGTCGAGGTAAAAAAGAGATCCCCGTTCCGTCGCCTCTCGTTTCGCCTCCGGTGAGCCGTAAGCCGTCATCACGATCACACCGGATTCGGGATAGGTCTCGCGGATTCTCGAAAGCAGTTCGAAACCTGTCATGCCTTTCATGCGGATGTCTGTGACGACCAGATCAAACGGCTCTTTCGCCATCAATTCCAGCGCTTCTTCTCCACTGCGGGCGGTCACCACCCGCATCTCTCCCGGGCGAGTGAGCGCCTGGGATATGGCCCATGTAATCACTTCTTCATCATCGACAACAAGCAGGCGCCGTTCTTCTGGCATTTCTCGGTTCCTCGGGCAGCCAAACACTCGGATACTGGGAAAAATCGGCGTTCACATTCGAAAAAACTGAAGACCGTAAGTTATTGCGCCACAATACAAAAGGGGCAGAGACGTAACCCTCCCCAAACGGTTTCCGGACACGGTTTACTCGTCGCCCTGTTCTGATGGATCGGACAACCCGAACAGCGACGCGAGAAAAAGGAGGACAGCCCGCCCCTGATCTTCCGAAACGGGGCGCCGGAACCGATACCGATCGGTACCATCCGCCGACGCGTTGCCGCCGTTGAGGGACTCCTTACCGGTACCGGTCAATTGCCCCTGCACGCCCGGTCCCCAGCGAACGACGGTCTCATCGCTCACTCCGGCCTTTGATTCCATTTCCGCCAGAATTCGGTCTTCAGACACTTCCGCCAGGATCGTAGTTGCGATGCCCGCGGTCACGTCCCTTAGCCACGCTTCCAGTTCCCGGTTGCGTGGACTGTCCGGGAGAGCCATGGTGACCTCCTTCTGTCAACGCGCAGCGATCGACTCCGTAGCAACAACCAACCCGGTGGCGCGAAAAACAACCTCCGTCCGGAACTTCACGAAAGCACACTCCTTACCCTGTTGCGAAGTGATTCCGGTGCGAACGGCAGGGAGACGAAGGCTGTTGCCCCCGCGTGGATCGCGAGTTTCTCATCCTGTGGCGTATCTCGAGCGCTGAGCAGAATGATCGGCACACCGTTGCAGGGTGAATCCCCGCCGCGCAATTGTCGGCACAACCGGTAGCCGCTCGTATCTGGCAACGCAACGTTCATGAGGATGACATCGGGCGTTCTTTCCGCGAGGACGCGGTGTGCGGAGTCTGCATCACTCACGCTCTCGATTTCCATGTCCTCTTCCGCGAGTGCCATCTGGACAAGCTTCTGCACCATGGCGCTTTCGTCAACCACCAGTGCGATCCGGCGAGCGCGCCCTCCGGCAACCGGTTCGATATACCCCAGAGTCAGCAGCGCGGCAATGCCTTTCATCAACTCATCCGGCGCCACCTGAATCTTTTCCGATATGGCACGCAGGGTACGATTCCCGTCGATCGCCAGAAACACGCGCCAATGGTCTACCCATAACCGCATCGTTTTCTCAGCGAACGCGGTTTTTCCCTGACCTGAGTGCGCATAGACGTCAGTCGGCACATAGGGAAGCGTCCGATCCCGCAGCGCCTCGTCCGCCTTGACCGAGGCCGCCATCAACAGGTTGTGAATGTCGAGCGCAATTTCCAGTTTGAGTTGCGGTTGTGCGCCGTCCTCGAACGAAATGGTGCCGCCACCTTCCTGAATCAGCGCCCCAATGGTTTCTTCCGCATGCGAGGTGAGCGCCTGAACCAGGTCGTCCCTAGTCACTGCCCCCGAGTCCAGAAGAATCTGCTCGAGAGGCGCTCTTCGAGAAGAAGATTTCTGCTGCGATATTGCGGCGTTCAGATCGTCATTCGAGAGGAGACCCCGTTCGAGCAAGAATGGTATCAGACTGTCCCTTCCACATTCGACGCCTATCACCTGTCCGGCGCGGAAGTAGATTGTGTGTCGCGTGTTGTCGACGAGCGTGATTCGCAATGCACCCGTTTTTTTTGACATCCGGATGAGCTGGAGCATCTCCGTGATGCTGAGGCCTCGGAAGGATCCCGTCAAACCCACAGTTCTTCACTCCTCGTATACCAGAAACGCGAGCCTTGCGCTCGCGGGCACCGGCAGGCGGCGAGAAGGACAATCGCGGCGCGGTTTCCGAAAAAGCATCAACCGCCCGACTTGCGCCCGGGGGCGAATCCTTTGTTCCCGTCGGTGTTTTCTGAAGATACGACACGGCCGCTCAAGAGTGAAGACGTCGCACCCGCCTGAACACGGGGTTTTTCGCAGATATCCCTGCCGGAGCCTTCCCGTCCGTTCGAGACCGGTCGTAATTTCACTAGACCTGCGTGCATTGGCCTTTCACAACAGGGAGACACCAAGCTATGACGCCTCGCGAACGCGTCCGGCACACACTTTCTCACCGCGAACCCGACAGAGTCCCCATCGATCTGGGCGGAATGGGTTCGACCAACATCATGGCGATCGCGTACAACCGTCTGAAGGCTTTTCTGGGGATTCGGGGAGGAACCACGCGCCTTTACGACTGGGGACAGCAGCTCTGTGAACCCGAAAGCTGGGCCATCGAGCGATTTCATCTGGACGTGGTGGCGCTGTCTCGAAGTCTTTCCCCGGTATCCGATCCCGAGAGAACGCGCGAGTTTGAAGCGCGCTTCGGCGGAAAATGGAAGCCCTGGGTTCTTCCTGACGGTTCGCTGTGCGAAGCGGAGGAATCGTTCAACCCGGAACCCGACGGCAGTGGCGGCTGGCAGATGAGGAACGAACGTGGCGTGTGGGCTGTCATGCCGAAAAGTGCGCTGTATTTCGACGGCGGGCCGGCGAATCATCCTCTCGATCACGCGAAGAGCGTGGCGGATCTTGGAGACTGGAAGCCTGGGTATGCACATGAGGCCTCGTACAAAACTGCGGCGGAAAAGGCAAAATGGCTCCACGAGAACACGGACTTTGCGATCATGGCCGGTTTTGGCGGAGGAGCTCTGGAACCTGCACAGGGGTTGCGGGGGTGGGGACAGTTCATGGAGGACCTCGCCGGCGATCCCGATCTCGCGGATGAGATTATCGGACGCCTCACCGACGCCAACGTTCACAACGTGAGACTTTTTATGGAGATGGTGGGGCCGTATCTGGATCTCGTTCAGATGGGGGACGATCTTGGGACCCAGGCGGGCCCGCAGATGTCGCCAGCGATGTACCGCCGCTTCATCCATCCGGCGCACAAAGCAGTTTACCAGACGGCGAAGAAGACAGCCCCGAACGTCGCAATTTTCCTCCATTCCTGCGGTGGGATACGCCCGTTGATACCTGATCTGATTGATGAAGGTGTTGAGGCGCTGAATCCGGTACAGACGAATGCGGCGGGAATGGAACCGGAAGGATTGAAGCGCGATTTCGGCGGAAAGCTCACATTCTGGGGTGGGGGTGCTGAAGTAGCAGGGGTGCTGACGTATGGAACCCCGGACGAAGTTCGAGCGCAGGTGCGGGAGCGCATCCGGATTTTCGCGCCGGGAGGAGGATTTGTCTTCTGCCAGGTGCACAACATTCAAGCAAACGTTCCACCCGAAAACATCGTCGCCATGTATGAAGCGGCGTACGAGTTCGGCAAATACCCCATTTCGTGAGACGATGTACCCCTGGCACTGCGCACAAAAAGGGAGTGACACACCTTGAGGAAAGAGCTCAGTCTTAACGGCTGCTGGAAGTTCTACCCTGCGTTCGATGAAGTGAGCGGGGATCAGAAGTGGATGGATCCAGATTTCGATCCCACGAACTTCGAAATCACGCCGAAGGAAGGAATGGCCATCGGCTGGATCAAAGAGGGATTTGACGATTCGGGGTGGCTGGATTCACCTGTTCCCAGCAGCTGGAACGCCGCATTCGAGGACCTGTGGAGCTATGAAGGACACGGTTGGTACCGCCGAAAAGTTCTCATACCGAACGAGTGGGAAGGCAAACGCGTGGAGTTCTTTTCGGAAGGGGCCAACTATCGCACCGCACTCTACGTCAACGGCGATTTCGCGGGAGAGCACTTCGGCGGGTACACTCCGTTCGGATTCCCTGTTCACAAACTCCTCAAATTCGGCGAGATCAACACCATAGCGATTGAATGCGACAACGTTCCAAAGTCGAACCGCTGCCCTGGCGGGCAGTTTGACTGGTGGAACGAAGGTGGGCTCTATCGGGACGTGTGCCTCCGCCTGACTGACCCCACCTATATCGACGACGTCACGGTGGTAACCAGAGTCTCGTCAGATGATGTGGAGATTACGGTCGACATTGAGGTGTGTTCCGACGAACCGATCTTCCCTGAGCGCAGCATTGCCCTGCGCCTGAGCGACCCGGCGGGTGATTACGTCCCCGTTCCAACGAGCGTTTCCCGCGTCGTGTACGACGCACCCCTGAAGAAAGGCCACGCGCGGTTCTGCTTCAACGTCCCTTCGGCGCGTTTGTGGAGTCCGGAAACTCCCCATCTGTACCAACTGGACCTCACACTCGTGGATACTGGATCTGAACAACCCCGGGACTGGTGGTCTCACCGGATAGGGCTCCGCGAGTTCAGAGTGGATGGTCCCCGGTTGCTGCTTAACGGCAAGCCCTTGGTTGTGAAAGGCGTAAACACCTACGAGGATTACCCGG
This sequence comes from Candidatus Latescibacterota bacterium, assembly GCA_029547385.1. Taxonomy (GTDB): domain Bacteria; phylum Latescibacterota; class MWCZ01; order MWCZ01; family MWCZ01; genus MWCZ01. Next base: position 13,366 of record JAKPPK010000451.1, on the reverse strand, counting down.
TGGCGCACCACTCTCACAACGAGGCTGCACTGGGACAAGACCTGGATCTCTTGAAATGGATTGGCGGGAACGCGTTCCGTTCACACGTTCCCGCGCACCGGCGTCGGTACGAACTTTCTGACGAACGAGGTGTTCTTCAGCTCGTCGAACTGCCGTTCTATCAGTGGGGAAGGCCCCTTGTTCAAACGGACAACCCCGATGCGCTCGCGGATGCGAAAGGGCAATTGCGCGAGTTGATAAAGGCGAGGAAGAACCACGCGAGTGTGTTCATGTGGAGCGTGAGCAATGAATGCCTCGTCGTCCCGCGCTCGAATGACCCACAGGCCGTTTCACTCGCCAGAATGACTGCGGAAGGGAACATCGAACTCGTCAAGCTTGCGCACGAGTTGGATCCGACGCGCCCGGTCGTCGAGGTGAGCAACTGCTGGCCGGGTGATCCGGTTCATGAGCATACCGACCTTCCGTGTGTCAACGTGTACGTCGGTTCAGCTCCTCATGTGAACGGCCTTCCCGTTGTGGCAGAACGGATTAGGGAGAAATTTGAAGCTCTGCGGAAGGATCATCCGGACAAGCCCATCCTTGCCGGTGAATGGGGAAGCTGGTGTGTCCGGGGAGTCAAAACGGATTATTTCCCCGGAGAGGTCTTCCAAGCTGAGAAAATCCGGCTGTTCTGGGAAACGATGAGGGAAGAGGAAAACTTCATCGGAGGGTTCATCTGGTGCTTCGCTGATTACGATGTTCACCGACGGTTTCTCTGGGTATACGAATATCGCTGCGCGTACGGATTGTTCGATTACCACCGCAGGCCCAAAGAAGCCGCGTACGCGGTCCGCAGGATGTGGACCGGGAAAGGAAATTAATGCGCCCGCACATTTCGTTGAATGGTCTGTGGAAGTTCTGCCCTGCGTTTGACGCAATCAGTGCAGATCAGCGATGGCTCGACTCCGATTTTGACCCGAAGAATCCCGATCTTACGCCGGTTACCGCAGGTGCGGCGAGGGGATGGATCAAGCCCGATTATGACGACAGCCGGTGGCTGGATATCACGGTGCCGAACAGCTGGAACGCCGCGATCCGCGACCTTTGGAGTTACGAAGGGCACGGTTGGTATCGTCGCACGATTCACATCCCCCGCGCGTGGAAAGACAAGCGGGTGGAGTTCGTTTCCGAAGGAGCGAATTATCGAGTGGCGCTGTACGTGAACGGCGAATTGGCGGGAGAACACGAGGGCGGGTACAACCCGTTCAGTATTCCGATCCACCGTTTCCTCAAATTCGGAGCACGCAATCTCATCGCGGTTATATGTGACAATATTCCGAAACCGTATCGCTCACCGGGCGGCCAGTTCGGCTGGTGGAACCACGGAGGCTTGTATCGGGATGTTTCGCTCCGAGTGACCGACACCACCTACATTGACGACGTCACCGTTGTTACGGATGTCAATGGCTCCCATGTGGACGTGGGGGTGACAGTCGAAGTTGCATGCGAGGCGGGCGAAATGACGACCCGTCGGATCGAGATCGAACTCGACGACCCGGCAGGTATGGCGGTCTCCCTTCCCTCCGAACGGAACGCGCAGACGGTGACTCTCGCCGGGGGAATCGCGAAAGCCGCGTTCACATTCGCTCTCGACGGGGTGCTGTTGTGGTCTCCCGCCGAACCGAACCTCTACGCGCTACGCGTGAAACTGTTGGAAGACGGTTGCACAACGGATGAATGGAGTCACAGGATCGGTTTGCGCACGTTCAGGATTGACGGGACGCGTTTGCTCCTGAATGGCGAGCCGTTTCTCGTCAAGGGCGTGAACCGTCACGAGCAGTACGCCGGGGGAACCATCCACACGCCGACGCACACGGAAGCGCAGATCTCTGAGGATGTGGACCTCATCAAATGGCTCGGTGGGAACGCGATTCGACAGCATTACCCCAACCACCGGAGGCTGTACGAGCTTTGTGACGAGCGCGGGATCGTGTGCATGGTGGAAAACCCCCTGTGGCAATGGGGACGACCGCTCGTTGAAACGGACAATGCGGATGCCCTCGCCACGGCGAAGCGGCAGCTCACCGAAATCATTCGGGCGCTCAAGAACCACGCGAGTGTGTTCATGTGGAGTGTGAGCAATGAGAACCTCGTGAAGGCGAAATCTGACGACGCAAAGGTGGTTGCTCTGGCAAATCAGACCATCGAGGGAAACAAGGAGCTTGTCGCGCTGGCCAAAAAGCTGGATCCCACACGCCCGGTAGTGGAGGCGAGCAATGAATGGCCGGGTGACGCCGTCCTCTGCGAGACAGATATCAGCGCCGTGAACGTGTACGTCGGTAACCCGGTGCCCCACGTATCAGGTGCACCGAAGATCGTCGAGCTGATGAAAGCCAAGATGCAGAAACTCCGGGAGGAGATTCCGGGCAAGCCTATCCTCGCGGCGGAGTTTGGAGAATGGACGGTGCGCGGGCTCGAGCAGGATTACCCGCCGGGGGAGAACTACCAGACGGCCAAATTGACCGCGCTCTGGAAGGGCTTCATGGAACAGCCAGACATCATCGGCGGGTTCATCTGGGTGTTTGCCGATTACGACCTCCATCGGCGATTTCTCTGGGCGTACGAGTATCGCTGCGCGTACGGGCTTTTCGACATCGAGAGGAAGCCAAAAGCGGCGGCGTACGCCATCCGCGAGCTGTGGACGGCCGGGAACGGGCGGTAAGATCGCCCAAAGGCGAACCAGAAGCATCGCAACAAACAGAGAGGGCGCGGTTAACCGCGCCCTCTCTGTTTCAATTTCCCGCTCCAACCTCACTGCATACCCATCAAACCAGGCGTTCGCCCTTCCATCCTGCGGCAAGCTTCTTCGCAAGCTCTCCGAACGCCTCCGGAACGAGCCTGTCCATCTCCCGCGCCTTCGTCAGATTGCCAATTCCGGGCGTGATGCAGTTCACGTCGCCCACGATGTTGGCGGCTGCGTTGGCCCAGAGCACATCGTTCCTGCGGAGATAGGACCACACGAACCCCGCGGAGAATGAATCTCCACATCCTGTCGTATCGAGCACTTCGCCGAGGTTTGCCGCAGGCCATGCGGTGCCGTACACGGCATCACCCGATCGGTACGCGACGACCGAACCCAGCGGCCCGAGCGTAATCATTACCCCTTGCGGACCTGCGTCCAGGACTTCGGCGGCAGCGGCAAGGTATTCCTTCGTGCCTTTCACGGGCCGACCGAGAAGCTGCTCGATTTCAAACTCGTTCATCTGGACGGTTGTCGCGCGGGAAACGTACTCCCTCCATTCCGGTAGACCGACGAATACCCGTCGCCCTTCCGGCGTCCAGTCGGCTATCTTGTTGTGAATGTCGAGATGCAGGTATTTCGCCCTGGTGCCAAGCCGTTGGAATGATTCAGCTTCGAGTTCTCGTCCTGTAATGAAATTGACCAGGACTGCGTCGCAACTGGCGGCAAGTTCAAGCTGTTCCGGCGCCAGCGGGGGGGGTACGTTCTGCATGCTCTCCGTGCGCTCTTTGACGCTCTTGTAGATAAGCTGCACGTGAGCATTTTTCTGGTCCGGCATGCGACGCAGGCCGTCCATCACCACACCACGGTAAGACGAGTAAAGGCGAACGACGTCTTCGTAGCGATCGTACCCCACCTGAGCAATCGGAACGAGCTGGGTGTGTTCATCGATGATGGATTCCAGCGCCGCGATGTTGTAGGTGATTCCGCCGAACGATTGCTTCCGATCGCCACGGTGTGTGACGATTTCGTCGTACACGATTGTTCCAACAACAGCAATACGCATGTATCACCCCGCACTGGTGAGAAAAGGTTGGCATCACAAAACAAGGAGAGGAGCATCCGGGTGCTCCTCTCCAAAACATCACTATGGCCGGCTCAGACCCACTGTTTGAGATGGCGCAGACCCCTGATGAAACCCTCTTCGCGCCCTTGAGCCCCGTCTTCATGCTCTATGGAGAGAACGCCTTTGTAACCGATCGCGTACAGCCGCTCGATGTAGATACCCCAGTCGATCTCGCCGAATCCGGGGATGACATACCGCCACCACCCTCCTGCCAGATAGCCGACATGTCTCAGCACGTGCTGTTTGACCTCTGTATCCTTCGCGTGGGTATGGAAGATGCGATCCCGGTAGCGTTCCACTGCCCCCAAATAGTCTATCCCCTGCCACATGAGATGGGACGGGTCAAAATTCAGCCCGAAATGTTTGTCCGGTACGACGTCGAAGATGAGGTCCCAGAGCCCGAGGTGCTGGATGTTGGTTGCATACCAGTTTTCCATCGCGATCTTGATGCCTTTTTCAGCCGCGTGGTCAAGAATCGGTCGGTACACCTTCGGCACGACCTCCTTGATCGTGTCTTCCTTGGATTTTCCCTGCACCGGCATTCCGGCCATCCCGCACACGACGTCCGTACCCAGCATCGCCGCTGCATCAATCACCTTGAGGTAATGCTCGGATGTTTCCGCCCGCCCGTCGCATATGTTCACGTAGTACGCGAGGCTGGAGATCTTCAGGTTTGATTTCGCGACCAGTTCTTTGACGCGTTCCGCCTCGTTGGCGTTGAAACGGGTGGTGTCAATATGGGCGCCCGGGCCCGCTGTTATCTCAAGACCGGCGAAACCGTTTTCCGCCGCAAATTCGATCACCTTGTCAATGGGTTCTTTCCCGAACGGTGCGGTCAGCAAACCGACGTACATCTTCGTCTCCTTTGAGTCATGCAGGGGAACCGGCTGAATTCTGGTCTGTTGCCAAGAGAAAATACCTCCCGAATGCCGGGGAATCCAACTGAGCGACATGTCGCCAGCTTGGTTTGCGAAAGAGATTCCACGTTGTTCATATCCGTCAACGGAAATCCACCCGAAGCGAGGGTTTTGACATGCCTGCCATTTTGACCTCAGAACCGCACCTTTTTGTCGATTTGAACGAAGTCGAGGAACGCTGCAACATCACAAGGAACTTCCACACGGCACGCAAATATGGCCGCCATCCTGTTTTGAAGCAGGATGCGCCATGGGAGAAACATCCCGGAATGACTGCGTCAGTCATCTACGACGTGGAGGAAAAGGTCTTCAAGGCGTGGTACATGGCCGGTTTCTATGAGCCCGGTTCCAAGCACGTTCAGTGCTTTGCCGTTTCGGACGATGGCATCCATTGGAACAAGCCTGCGCTGGGCCTTCACGAAGCTCTCGGTTCGAAGGAAAACAACATCGTGATCCCCTCATCATATCACGACGGCATGGATCACTGGGAGTCCATGCTGAAGGATCCGCTGGATTCAGAGCCGGCTCGGCGGTACAAGGCGTTGGGATGGTCGAGTTATGACTGGGATGGACCGCTCAGCGGGATTTACACCGCCACCTCACCCGACGGCCTGAACTGGGAACACACCCCAGAACCGGTTTTCCGTTTCCATCCGAGACCGGGCCGGAACGATCTCGGGCCCGTGGGCGACGCACAGGGGCTCATGATCGACACACTGAAGAAACGCTATGTTGCGTTCCTGCGAACCGGCATATCACGCTCACTCAGTATCAGTGAGGACTTCGTGCGATGGACGGCCCCCCGTCCCTTTCTGCAGTCTCTGAACGAGGAGGAAACCCTTTACAACAACGTCGGATTCGTGTACGGCAACCAGTATCTCGGCTTTCTTACCCACTTTGACCGCAACGCGTACCATCAGACTCAGACCCTCCAACTTCTCACAAGCCGTGACGGCGAGACCTGGATGCGTCCGTTCGCGGACCCTGTAGTCCCGACCAGTGATGTCGGGGAATGGGACAGATTCCAGATCCTGCTTACCGGCGCTCCGCCAATCGCGGTGGGCGACCAGCTGTTCATTTACTACCGGGGAACAGCGAGGCGGCACAACAAGGTCAAGGGCGAGTTTGAACCTCGAATCGATTCGGATCAGGACCGTCGCACCATGTCAATCGGGTTAGCGACCCTTCGTTTGGACGGTTTTGCGTCAATTGCGGCAAGCTATGACGGCGGTTACATCACGACGCGCCCGACGGTTCTGGGTGGGGATGTCCTCTCCGTGAACGCGGTTTCTGATTACGGTGAGGTTCGATTGGAAATCCTTGACGAAAAGGGAGAAACCATTCCCGGGTACTCCGCGCAGGACTGCATTCCCGTCTCGGTTGACTGCGTGGAAGCGGAAGTCGCGTTCCGGGATCGGCGATCCCTCTCGGAAATCTCCGGGCGGACCATAAAACTCCGGTTCCATCTGAAAAACGCCCGGCTGTATTCCTTCCGCGCTACCTATTCATCTCACGGGTAACCCATGGGGTCGAATGATCGCGCCTCGTCGCAAATGTGGGTGAAGATGCCATAATGACATTCTTCGTGCCATTCTAGAATTGGACGGTGTCGTTTTGGCATACAATCGTGACGCTTTGCCTTTTCGGGCGTGCCGCACATTGCCCGGCTCAGTCCTGGCCAAAATGATAAGGGACTGTTTTTCAATATCTTGCGGCGATGCGGGAAATCGCTGAGCAGAGACTGGCACGTCAGTTGCAACACTCCTCCTGCGGAAGCGAGAACGAACGCACAACGCAAACGTGGAAGAAAAAGGAGGGCACTGCCATGACACTCGTTAGATATTTTCCCGGTTTCGCCCGTCCGGTGTTCGGGCGTCCTACTGATGAACTTGCGCGCTGGCCGAGTGATTGGCCGTTTGATGCTCCGCTGAACGCTGAGTGGTATCCGCGTGCGGATGTCGTGGAAACCGACAACGCCTGGGAAATCTCAGTGGAGCTCCCGGGAATTGAGAAGGACGCGGTGAAGGTTTCTGTTGAAAACGGCGTGCTTTCGATCTCGGGTGAGACGAAAGCGGAACACAAGGACGAAGGCCGCGGCGTATATCGGTTGGAGCGCAGGTACGGAAGCTTCTCTCGCACCTTCGAGCTTCCTGACGGCGTAGACGCGGAAAAGATCGAAGCTGTGTTCAAAAATGGTCTGCTGAAGCTCACGGTCCCGAAAACGGCCGAGGTGCTTCCGAAAACGATCGAGATCAAGCACGAGTAAAGCGGTCGGGCACTTCGGTGCCCACCCGAAAAAACGAGGAACCGGCCGGATTCCGGTCGGTTCCCTTCATGATAGATAAGTAATCGCGGCGCGATATCCTCAGAAGGTCTTGCGCCGCGATTTATTGTACGGGCTGAGCCGGAACGCGTTCTTGCACAATCACGTACGGCAGAACCAGAAACGCCGTCGAGCTGCAATGACGGAATTTTGCGTGGGGGGGGGCGGATGGTCGGTTAGAAGGTGTTCTTGCGGGGAACAGCCAAGGCAACGATCACATCCATGACGTTCGTTCCGGTAGGACCCGTCATTACGAGGTCACCCGTCGCACTCAGCAGCGGGTACGCGTCGTGCCGCCGCAACGCGGCATCGGGTGAGAGCCCGCGACGGAGTGCCCGTTCCCACGTCGCACCGTCCACAAGTCCTCCGGCCGCATCGGTCGGACCATCCGTGCCATCGGTCCCGACCGAGGCGACAGTGATATCGGATCGTCCGCGGATTTCGCGAGCGGCGGAAAGGGCAAACTCCTGATTCCTCCCGCCTTTCCCGGCATCTCGAGAAAGCGTTACGGTGGTTTCCCCTCCTAGAATGAGGGCAGTTGGCCGCTCGCCGGCAGGAACCCCCTCTGCCAGGGCGCACACTACCTTTGCAGCCTCACTCGCCTCGCCACGGAGCGACGAGGTGAGGACGTGTGCCCTGTATCCTCGTCTTTCCGCTTCGTACGCCGCGCTCTTGAGCGCGATGCTGTTCGTTCCTACCAGCAAAGCGTGGCCGTTCGAAAAGGACCCCTCGTCCGGCTTGGGCGTTTCCGGGTATTCCCCCCTGTCGCCCGCTTCGAGGTGGGATACAACCCGCGGAGGCAGCGATTTACGAATGCCGAGTCGGTCAATAACCCCAAGCGCATCGCCGAACGTCGTGGGGTCGGGAACGGTTGGACCGGACGCGATTACGTCGAGAGGGTCACCGATCACGTCGGAGAGAATCAGCGAAACCACCTGGGCACTTCCGCACGCGCGGAGGAGTTGTCCTCCCTTGACACGAGAAAGATGCTTGCGGGCACAATTGAGTTCCTCAATGGTGGCTCCACACGAGAGCAACACCGAGGTTGTTGTTTTCTTGTCCGCGAGGGTAATCCCCTGCGCCGGAGCCACCAGAAGAGATGACGCGCCGCCGGACAGGAGGACGAATACTACGTCATCCGGTGCGCTACCTGCGACGTGCTGCATCAACTCCAGCGTTGCTTCCACACCCTGCTCGTCAGGAACAGGATGTCCCGCTTCGACGACTTTGATGCGACGCAGAGGTACTCCGTGACCGTACTTCGTGATCACAATCCCGCTCGTGATCCGGTCTCCAAGCACCTCCTCCAATGCCGCCGCCATGTGTGCAGAAGCCTTGCCCGCACCGACGACACGGATCCGGCCAATTTCCTCCGTACGCCGGTGCCAGGTCCCGACAGCGAGTTCGTTCGCGGCAATCCGAAACGAGCGTTTCACGCCCTCTTTGGGGTCCGCCGCGGATATCGCCGCCAGCACGATGCGCGTCGCGTCTTCGCGAGGATTGGAGGGAGTTTCTCCGCTCACACCTTGACCTCGGTTTCCGGGGGCTTCAGGTTCGCACGTGCCGCGAGGATTGGCGCCACCACCTCGTCCAGATACTCATACACCTGTTCGGGTGCGCGCCCGACAAAACGTTTCGGCTCCAGTTCCCGCGCAATCTCTGCGGACTCAAGGGGGAAGCCCGGGTCGTTTGCCAGGCGTTCCAGAAGATCGTTCCTGCCTCCGGCCTTCACCGCGTCTCCCGCAGCCTGCGAATGAACACGTATTGTCTCGTGAAGCAATTGCCTGTCGCCGCCCGCCCGAACGGCAGCCATGAGGAGGTTCTCCGTTGCCATGAAGGGCAGTTCCTGGCGGATGTGCTGTTCAATCATCGCCGGGTAGACGACAAGACCTTTCACGATGTTTGTCGTGAGTATGAGCAGGGCATCGGCGCCCAGGAATGCATGAGGTATCGCCAGCCGGCGGTTTGCTGAGTCATCAAGCGTGCGCTCGAACCATTGTTCCGATGCAGTCATTGACGCATTCTGGACAACGTTGAGAACCCAGCGGGCGAGGCCGGTTGCCCGCTCGCTGCGCATCGGGTTCCTTTTGTAGGCCATTGCGGATGAACCTATCTGCGAAGAGCCGAATGGCTCTTCGATCTCCTTGAGGTGCTGGAGCAGGCGTATATCATTGCCGAACTTATGGACGCTCTGGGCAACGCCGGAGAGCGCCTGGAGGACTTGCCAGTCCTGCTTGCGGGAGTACGTCTGCCCTGTGACCGGAACCACGCGCTCGAAGCCCATCTTCCTCGCCACACGGGCTTCCAGTTCCCTCACCCGGGCATGGTCTCCGTCGAACAGCTCGAGGAAACTTGCCTGCGTGCCTGTTGTGCCCTTAAGCCCACGAAACGCGAGCCTGTCGAGTCGGTACTCGATTTCGAGGAGATCCTCCACAAAATCGTGCAGCCACAGTGTCGCCCTTTTCCCGACCGTGGTGAGCTGAGCCGGCTGGAAATGGGTGTACCCAAGCGCGGGCTGAGATCTCCATGTACGTGCGAAATCTGCGAGGTTCGTGATAAGCCTGACAATCCGAGCCCGGAGAAGTCTCAATCCCTCACGAATCTGCCAGAGCTCGCTATTGTCTGTGACGTAACAACTTGTGGCGCCCAGGTGAATGATCGGTCGGGCACCCGGGCATTGCTCGCCGAATGCGTGCACGTGCGCCATAACGTCGTGACGAAGTTTGCGCTCCAGTTCGTCCGCACGTGCGATATCTATGTCTTCGGCGTGCGCCCTCATCTCCGCGAGTTGTTCTTCGCTGATCGGGAGCCCCAGCTCTTTCTCCGCTTCAGCGAGAGCGATCCACAGGCGGCGCCATTGTCTGAACCGTGTGAGGTCGGCGAAGATACGGGCCATTTCCGGACTGGCGTACCGCGTAACGAGCGGGTCCGCGTAACGGGGTGCGGTTTCATTCGGCATTTTTCGTCGCCCTCGGCTGGGAATTTTTGTCGAGTTCTGTTTTCCGCGGCAGGGTCACAAACTCGCGGGCGCAGTTCACCCTATCGATACAAGTGTATCCCGCAATCGCTCGAGTGATGCCTCCGCCGCTGCAATTTTCTCGCGTTCGGTTTGAACGACCTCCGCTGGGGCCCGGCTCACGAAGCTTTCGTTTCCCAGTTTCTTTCGCGTCGCCGCCACGTACGATTCGATTCGTGCAATTTCCTTTGCCAGCTGTTGTTTCTCCTGCTCAAAGTCGATAAGACCCTCAAGGGGAACATATATGGCTGCTCCCTGAACAACGGCCGTGGCGGACGCCCTCGGGCGTGAGGCGTCGCTCGAAACGGTGAGCGACTCCAGCCGCGCAAGGTCCGTCACATAGGAGGCGTGTCGCTCCAGCGTCGCGCGCACGAAACCGTCCGCGCGGACGACCACTGCTATCTTCGCGGCCGGTGGAACACGTGTTTCGCTTCTGATCGTCCGGATCGCAGTTACTGTTTCCTGTATCGCTGCCATCTCCCGTTCCGCCTGTTCGTCCCGCGATTCGGCATCCGGCCTGGGATAGGACGCCAGCACAATCGTGTCTGTTACTCCGCTCATCGAAGCACTGTGCCGCGGCACGGGTAGTTTCTGCCAGAGTTCCTCGGTGACATACGGCATGATTGGATGGAGCAGGCGCAGGCTTACATCAAGCGCGTGCGCGAGTACTCGCATTGCTGCATGCTTTCTTTCCGTGTGAGTATCGTCAGCAAGCGGCGTCTTGACCATCTCGATATACCAATCACAGAACTCGTGCCAGAAGAAATGGTACAACGTGTCGGCAGCTATGTCGAATCGATACTCCTCAAGTGCGCTGGAAACGCGCGAAACGGTTTGCGCCAGTCTGCTGAGAATCCATCTATCCGCAAGAGAAAGGACAAGAGTCTGCGGGGAGAAAGGCTCGGCAGGAAGCTCGCTGATGTGATTCAACGCGAACCGCGCGGCGTTCCAGACTTTGTTGATGAAATTCCTGTACCCAACGACTCGTTCCATGTCAAAGCGCAGGCTTCGCTCCTGCCCCGACATCACCGCAAGGTAGAACCTCAGGCTGTCCGCGCCCACTTCCTGCGTCACATCGAGCGGATCCACCACGTTCCCTTTGACCTTGCTCATCTTCTGGCCGTGTTTGTCCAGAACCATCCCGTGCAGGTACACCGTTTTGAACGGTGGTTCACCCATGAACTTCATCCCCATCATCATCATTCTGGCTACCCAGAAGAAGAGGATGTCGTATCCGGTTTCCATGACGTTGGTGGGGTAGAACGTTTTGAGAGCGGGCGTGTCTTCCGGCCAGCCGAGGGTAGAGAACGGCCACAGCGCGGAACTGAACCACGTGTCGAGGACGTCCTCATCGCGAACTACCTCTTTACTGCCGCACGCGGCGCACGCAGTCACGTCCTCACGGCTGACGTTCACGTGACCGCACGTCCGGCAGTACCACGCGGGAATCTGATGCCCCCACCACAGCTGGCGGCTGATGCACCAATCCTGAATGTTGCGCATCCAGTGGAAATACGTCTTCGTGTGTGATTCTGGAATTATGCGAACACGACCGTCTTCAACCGCCGCAACGGCAGGCTCTGCGAGCGGTTTCGTCCGGACGAACCACTGGTCGCTCAACATCGGCTCGACGATGGTTTCGCAACGCTGGCATTTTCCGATGGAAAGCGAATGGCTCTCCGTTTTTCTCAGGAAGCCCTCTACTTCGAGGTCTGCGAGCACCATTTTTCTGGCTTCGAACCTGTCCACTCCTGCGTACTTCCCGCACACGTCGGTTGTTTTCGCCCAGGAGTCGAGCATGCTTATCATGGGCAGGTTGTGGCGCAGGCCCGTCTCGAAATCGTTGAAATCGTGCCCGGGCGTGACCTTTACCACCCCTGAACCGAACTCCCTGTCGACGAGAATATCGTCGGCGACCACGGGTATTTGTCTGCCGACAAGAGGCAACGTCACGGTTTTGCCGACGAGATCTGTGTAACGCTCGTCCTCAGGATGAACGGCGACTGCAGTGTCCGCGAGCATGGTTTCGGGGCGCGTGGTGGCCACCACCACTTCGCGACCGGGTTCGCCCGTAACAGGGTAGGCTATGTGCCAGAGACTTCCGGCATGTCCCTCGTCATGTTCGACCTCGAGGTCGCTGAGCGCGGTCTGGCATCGCGGGCACCAGTTGATCAATCGATGGGCGCGGTAGACAAGACCTTCCTCGTACAAGCGGACGAACACCTCCCTCACCGCGCGGGAGAGTTGAGCGTCCATGGTGAAGCGCTCGCGCTGCCAGTCCAGCGAGGAACCGAGCGCGCGGAGCTGGAGGCTTATACGGTTTCCGTACTGCTCCTTCCATTGCCAGACGCGCTTGACGAATTCCTCGCGCCCTATGTCATGCCGGGTTTTGTGTTCCGTCCTTTTGAGCTCCCGCTCCACGACCATCTGCGTTGCGATGCCGGCGTGATCAGTTCCCGGCATCCACAGCGTATTGTGCCCGAGCATTCGATGCTACCGGATCATGATGTCCTCGATAGTCACGGTGAGCGCGTGCCCCATATGAAGACTGCCCGTAACATTCGGTGGCGGAATTACAATGCAGAAAGGTTCCTTTTCGGAGACGTCTTGCGCGTGAAAGGCGTTCTTTTGTTCCCAGAAGTCGTACCACCGGGATTCGACCTCCCTGTGGTCGTAACGAGCTGCCAGTTCGGTTTTGCCCTGCATGTAGATGCCTTTCGATCGGGACTGTATGTCCGGGAGGGACAGAAGGTCAAAGCAAAAAGGCGGGACGCGGCTTAGCGCCGCGCGCGTACGGTAGACATGAAGCTGAACTCCATGGAGTCCGTGTTCCTCGCAAACCGACAATCAATCAAAATATCGCACAAAAGCCCACCCCTGTCACCTCGGTTCGGGGTAAGTTGACCTGCCGACCACCCTCATTCACCTCGGGTTGAGCCGAGCCATGAACGCACCCGTGCTGCTTCGGGACCGGAACCGTCAATGGCAAGAACCCTTTCCCAGGCCTGCCGCGCGCCCGCGGTATCGCCGAATGCCTCCTTGCGGACAACGCCGAGATTCATCCACGCATTGAGGTGAGCCGGGTCCGCCGCAATCGCACGTTCGTACGCCTCGATGGCCTCACGGGGTCTGCGCACCCGGAAATACATGGTACCGAGATCCGTCAACACGTCGGCGGATGCAGCCCCGGCGGAACGCGCCTTCTCGTAGTGAACGATGGCTCGTTCAAACGCGGCCATTGCCGCGGAGGAGTCTCCGGAAACCG
>JAKPPK010000448.1 GCA_029547385.1 Candidatus Latescibacterota bacterium | reverse complement strand
CGTTTTCCCATTCCCCTCGAATCGTTCAGGCGGCTCATTGAAGGGTGCCGGATGGACTTTGTCAAAACGCGGTACGCAACGTTCGAGGAGTTGCTGGTGTACTGCGACCGCGTCGCCACCACCATCAGTGAACTGTCGCTGGCGATTTTCGGCTGGACGGACCCGCGGACTCCCCGCTGGGGGACGGAACTGAGCATCGCCTTGCAGATGACGAATATCCTTCGAGACGTTGCGGAAGATGCACGCCGGGGGAGAATCTACGTGCCGCAGGAGGACCTGGTTCGGTTCGGGTGCAGGGAGGAGGACCTGAAATCACGGGAGCCTGCGCCCGGGTTTCTGCAACTGATGGAATTCGAACTCGAGCGCGTGTTCCGCTACTTCGATCTGGCCCGCCCCCTTTGCGGTGCGGTCTCTCCCGATTCCCGGATGGCTGTTGCCTTGATGGGGAGCGTGTATCGCGAAGTAGCGCTCCAGATAAGCCGGAACACTCATTCCGTGCTGGTCGGGAAGGTTCAGTTGACTACGTTGCAGAAGTTGGTTCTGGTGGTCAACGCCGCCGCCAGGAGCGCCTTCCACAGACTGGGCGTTTCGGGACCTCCCTGCTGGTGATGCCGGACGATCTGCGTGAAAGGAGTTCGCATGGCAACAAAACCTCCCGTAGCCGTTGTGACCGGGGCCGGGCGTGGGATCGGAAGAGGAATTGCGCTCGGGCTGGCGAAGGCGAATTTCGACGTAGCGGTCAACTTCGCGCACAACGCGGAAGCCGCGGCGGAAACGTGTGATGAGATAAGCCGCCTCGGGCGGCACGCCATGCCGGTCCGCGCGGATATCGCTGATGCGGATGACCGGGCACAGCTGATTGCCGAAACGGAAAACCGACTCGGTCCGGTGACGCTGCTCGTCAACAACGCGGGTATTGCGCCGGAAGTCCGCGCCGATGTTCTGGAGTCGACTGAAGAGAGCTTTGACAGGCTTGTTCGCACGAATCTGAAGGGTCCCTATTTCCTCACTCAGATTGTGGCGACGAAAATGATCGAATGGCAGCGCGCGGGGCTCGTTCGTGAGCCGAAAATCGTGTTCATAACCTCGGTCAGCGCCTTTGCACCCTCCGTGAATCGCGGTGACTACTGCATCAGCAAGGCGGGCCTTGCGATGGCAGCCAAAGTGTTCGCGGCGCGGCTTGCCGGGGATGGCATCGGTGTGTACGAGGTTCAGCCGGGGGTAATTCAGACCGATATGACGGAAAAAGTACGGGAACGGTACGACAAACTGATTCTCGAAGGAAACCTTCTACCCATCAAAAGGTGGGGGCAACCCGAGGACGTGGCGCACGCGGTTGTCGCAATCGCAGAGGGCCGATTTTCGTATTCCACCGGCATCACGATTGTGGTAGACGGCGGGTTCCACCTGCGCGTGCTTTGATGATGTGCCATCCAACGGAGAAAAAGCCCGCTTTCGCCTTTCTCTCCCAGTATTGCTCAGGGGCTCACACCATCCTGATCGGGAGGCCGCGCCGGTGCAAATACTCCTTGATTTCCGGAATGGAGTACGTGCCGAAATGGATCATTGAGGCGACAATGGCCGCGTCAGCATTTCCTTGAGAGAACACGTCATACAGGTGTGAAGGCTCTCCCGCGCCGCCTGAGGCGATCACCGGGATGCCCACGGCTTCCGCCATGCGTCTGGTCAGGTCAACATCGTAGCCGGTTTTGACGCCGTCGGCGTCGATCGAGTTCACCACGAGTTCCCCCGCACCAAGCTCCTCGCCGCGTTGTGCCCATTCGATCGCGTCAAGCCCGGTGGCTGTGCGCGCACCATCAATGTAAATCTCATACCCCGAGGGAATGGTCGGCGTCTGCGGGACCCTTTTCACCTGCATGGATAGCACGATGCACTGCCGCCCGAAGGCTTCCGCCCCCTGGCGTATCGTGTCCGGGTTCCTGACGGCTCCCGAATCGATACTGACCTTTTCCGCCCCGGCAAGGAGCACCCGTCGCATGTCGGAGAGCGTTCGCAGTCCACCGCCCACGCTGAACGGGATGAAGATCTCTCGTGCTACGTTGGCCACGACATCGATCATGATATCCCGTCGCTCGTTGGAAGCAGTGATGTCGTAAAAGACGATCTCGTCCGCGCCCTGTTCGTAGTAATGCTTTGCCATGGCCACGGGGTCTCCAACGTCGATGTTCCCCTGGAAGGCGACCCCTTTGGTGACTTTTCCCGCTCGCACGTCGAGGCAGGGAATAATTCTCTTGGTCAGCATGCAACCGCCATTCTTGTGTTTCTGGAGGAGGGCGGAGCGGTTGACTGAACCCGCCAGTCGCCCGGCCCTGCGATTTTCGAAAACGTCCCGGGAGTTACCGTTTGAGTATCGAACCGAGGATGCCCCGGACAATCTGTCTGCCCACCTCCCGGCCGATCGTCGTCATCACCGAACCCGCGGCGGCTTCCAGCGGGGTTCTGGTTCTCCGTCCGGTGGTTCCGGTGGGCACTCGTTTCGGCGTAGTCGTCCGTTCTCGTGGCGCCTCACGCGGCGCCTGCGACTCCGCCTGCAACGTTTCGAATGCTGATTTCCTGTTCACCGCGGTCTCATACTTGCGGCCCAACAGCGAAGCGGAGATAATTCGGCTGCGGGTACTGTCGTCGATAGCGGAGAAGGAACTCTGCGGTGGCAGGATCATCGCACGTTCGGCAATCGAAGGCTTTCCATCTGCGTCGAGGAAGGAAACCAGCGCTTCGCCTGTGCCAAGTTCCAGGATCGTTTTCTCGGAATCCAGACTCGGGTTGGCGCGAAAGCTTCTTGCGGCAGCCTTCACAAACTTTTGGTCAGCCGGCGTGAATGCACGTAGTGCGTGCTGCACGCGGTTGCCAAGCTGACCAAGGACCTCTTTTGGAACGTCAGAGGGAACCTGGGTAACGAAGTAGACCCCGACGCCTTTGGACCGAATCAGACGGACAACCTGCTGGATTTTCTCCAGAAGTGCCTTGGGCGCGTCTTTGAACAACAGATGTGCTTCGTCGAAGAAGAAGACCATTTTGGGCTTCTGCAGGTCTCCGGCCTCAGGTAACACTTCGAACAGCTCTGACAACATCCACAGAAGGAACGTGGAATAGAGCGCGGGGGACATGTACAACTTCACGCTGTGCAATATGTTGATGTACCCCTTGCCCTGCGCGTCCACCTGCATCCAGTCAGAAATGTCCAACGCCGGCTCACCGAAGAACTTCGCGCCCCCCTGATCCTCCAGTGTCAACAGAGCACGCAGAATTGCTCCCACGCTCTGAATGGAAACATTGCCGTATCTGGTCGTAAGTTCGCTTGCGTGGTCACCGACGTACTGCAACATTGCGCGCAGATCCGCGAGATCGAGAAGGAGAAGGCCGTTGTCATCCGCCACCCGAAAGGTGATGTTCAGCACCCCCGCCTGCGTATCGTTCAGCCCAAGCATTCTCGAAAGCAGAAGCGCGCCCATGTCGGAGACCGTTGCGCGCACAGGGTGCCCCGCTTCGCCAAACAGGTCCCAGAAACGGACGGGGAAGCCCGCGTACTGAAAGCCTTCGACGCCGAGTTTGCGCAACCGTTCTTCCACCTTGGGGTTAGGTGTTCCGGCAACGGCTATCCCTGCCAGATCACCCTTGATGTCGGCAGCGAACACCGGAACGCCCATGTCGCTGAACGCTTCTGCAACCACCTTCAGGGTAACGGTTTTCCCCGTGCCGGTTGCCCCCGCAATGAGCCCGTGCCGATTTGCCATGGTCGGCAGCAGGTATACGGGATTCGCGCCCTTGCCTACCCAGATCCTATCGTTCTGAAGCATTTGTTGCCTCTGCCTGAACCTCTGCGCCTTCCTGCCGGTGGGACGGCCGTAACGGTGGCTGAAAATAGCTCAATTCCGGCAGGTTCTGAAGTGCGCGCACTCGGTCCGTTGTGTATCCGAGCGCCGCGAAGTCCAGAATACCGTTCCGGTTGTGGCACTCGGCGCACTGCCTGCCTACGGGCTGGATGCCGTGGTTCACCATGAGAGTCCCCATCTGGCGCATCCAGCGAGGTTGAACGTTCCAGTTGCCCTCGTCCAACGGGTATTTCGCAGTCCACTTCCCAACCCCGAAATACGCCATGAATTCGTCCATCATGTAGAGCTTGAACGGGGTCTCATACATCCGTTTCACGATGGGATTCGCGACCGCAACCTTGACGGCGTTCTCCGCGTCCCCTGTTTCGAAATACGTCCGGTAGTCGAACGGCAGAATCATTGCACCGAACGGGCCCTCGTTGTTCAGGTCCTCAAACATCATCGCGTTGAAAAGCTTGAAGGGATAGATTCTGCTCTTCCCTTCATTCATACGGACGCGAAGATTGCGTTCAATCATCTCCCGCCGCCGCGAAAGCATTTCCGGCGAGAGTTGCGATAGCGCATTGGCGATAGGCGCCATGTACGAAGCTGAATCGAGCCCGTAGCGCGTTCGGATATCCCGCGTGTTCGCGGCGATTTCTCCGAGAACCACCGGGTCTTCTATCACAACCATCTGGCGCATCAGCGGGTTGTAATCGGGGCTGTGGTTGGGGTTGGCGCCGAGAGCATTCGCGAGAAACGTTCCGTTCCCGTTGAACCACAGATACGCGAGACCGCGGTTGGGATCGCCGCTGCTGTACACCGCCTTCGGAACGTACATGCCTTCTTCCTCGTTCCAGACCGGATGCACCCAGTCTTTCAACACGTTGTTGAAGGGAAGGAGGCGAGCGATGTGGCAGGTTTCACAGGCGATGTAATCTGCGTGACCATTCAACGCCGCACGAGTCCTGCGATTCCGGACATGGGGTGCGGACGTGTGACACATCTCGCATTCAACCTTGACACCCGGGAGGTCGTTCGCCACCAGATCCGTTCCCTTGTTTCCCCGGGGAATCTTATGCCCCTGCGGTCGGTGGCAATCCAGACACACAAGCCCGGCGCGCGCGTGGACATCATCATGCACGCTGAACGGATTGCCACGCTTGGCAGTGCTGTGCAGAAGTCGCTGATTCTGGGTGCCCAGCGACTGTGCCGAGGTGTTGTAGGCGTACGTGTCTCCACCCATGTTGTGCTGGTGGCAATTCAGGCAGTTTTCGTTTGTCGGTCTGCCGACGGAGAGCGCGGCCCGCAGTGACCTGTCCTGATTCCACCGGAGACCGTGTTCATCTCTGATCACAAAGCGCTGATTCATGTCATAGGCAGATGCATGGCAGATCAGGCAATCGAGCCCTTCTGCCGCGACCTTCGGCGTCGGTACGACGAGTCCAGGCATCATGTTTTCGGTTGCAGGATGGTACCCGCCTCCGATGTGGCACTGACCGCAACCTTCGCTGCGAAGGACCACCTCCCCGCCGGCGTGAGCCGGCTTCGTTTCAATCAGCGCAGCCCAGCCTGTCCACGAGAAACTGCCGGGGACTCCGCACGCGCGGTCTATCTTCCCGACCGGGATACCGCGGGTGCCTGTGTTGACCTGCCGGCCGTCGTAACCGTACGTCGTAAAGCCTCCGTCCATGCTCTGAAACTTGTAATGGATGGTGTTCAAAACGTCGGGGATCGTTTTCACCTTCTGAATCGTTCCGTCCGGCTTCCGGACATCTATCGTTTCGTGGCAACGTATGCACGTTTTGGGGCCCTCATAACGCCGGATACCCGCATCCCTGAAGTAACGAATGTGCGCGAATTCTTCCTGCCGTTGGAAACTCGGTGTGGCGGCGATCATCCTGATCCGGGTTTTCCGCGTAATCGAATCCGTTACCGACGACGTGAGCGCCAAGGCGCGCCGGAGAACGCCTTCGGAACGAAGATCCGCCGCGATTGCTTCGAACTCCGCCTCCGAAACTGCTTTGCTGTTCGGATAGGAAAGCTCCGCGTTGACCACACCGGTGTATTTCTGAAAACCCCACGGCACAAGGACATAGCGGATGAAGAGACCGCACACAACGGCGACCAGAATACCGAAGCTCCATTTCCTCAGCCGTCGGTTCCGGAACACACGTTTCCACCATCCGGGGCAGGGGAATGATTCGTTCGAGGTTCGCTGAGGGGTGTCGGTCATGGCGTGTCTCCCTGTTCCTGGGGCTGGATATCAGCCTGCCCGTGAACACGTTCGTGCCATCCGGTGAACATGCTTTTTATGTCGCTCCACAGCGTGGGACCCATCGTGGTCAGGTAGACGTGCCCGACAAAGAACGCAACCAGTCCATACGCCAGCAATGTATGCAGCACGGCAACAGGCCAGATTCCCCCCGCTCCGAGGATCTGCTTCGGTGCAGTTTCAGGGACGCTCAGCATTACGCCGGTAATGGCAACAGGCACCATGCCGACGACAAGCACGAACAAATACGTAACCTGCTGCAACGCGTTGAACTTTTGAGTTCGCGTCGGTGATTCGGGATGGGGAGCCCCTTTGAACACGTCGATGAGGTAGAACCGAAGGTTCTGCCCAACGAGCGCGAGCATCCGCGGGCGTAGCCCTAAGTACTGACGCCATTCCCCGGTGATTCCGAGGAGAATGGCGTAAAGGATCAGGGCAATTGTGAACAGCGCACCTGAGGCGTTGTGCACGAGGATCGCGGTACGAAAAGGCAGCAACTGGACTGCGCTGCCGCTGAAATGCAGCCTGAACCCGCTTACCGCCAAGGCGAGGAACAGCGCGGCGTTCAACCAGTGCCATATGCGCACCCACAGGGGGTGAAGGTACTCGCGGTGTACGGTGTCCATCTGCGTCCTCACTTCCGCTTCTTTCTCGCGCTGTGCCAGCGGCCGAATCCATGCCCGGCCACCCCGACGCATGCGCAGCCAACAAGGACCGCGCCGAGGAGGTCGAGATACCGGTTTCGTGTGGAACCGATGACGTAGGAATCGTTGACCAGCGCCGCGTTGACAAAGCCGTTCCTGCTTCTTTCCTCAACGTGGCGGTAACGGTACAACTTGTCGAGAAGGATGGAGTTCTGCCTGTGGCATTGCTCGCAGGCATGCACTGCACTGTCTGCGGGAAGGATATTGTGTGAGAGATTCGGAGGTGCGTACGAGGTATGGCAATCAAGGCAGCGGACATGCTCCCAGTGCAGTTCCCGTCTCGGCAGCCACGCGTGCGTCGCGCTCAGGTCTATCCGACGTTCTGAGAGCGTGGCGAATCTGGCCGCATCGCCGTGGCACCCGAGACAAACCCCGTTCTGTGTTCCAATCGTCTGAAGCGACGGGTTTTCAGACTTTCTGAACCGGTGCGGATCATGACATGAGAAACAACTGAACGCGTGGTCTTCAGTCTGGTAATGGACGCTTTTTCGGAACTCGTCAGTGATTTCCCGAAAGTGCATTGCCTGAAGCGGGTCCGTCCGGTTGAGGGGATGTGATTCCGCCACGTGGCAATCGGTACACGTCTGCGCCATGTGGGCGTTCTTCCCGTGGGGGAACACCTGAACGTCTTCCCACGAGTGGCAGGTTACACAGCGAAGGCGCCGATGATTGGAGGCGAGAAACGCGGTCGAATCTGCCGACAGCGTTCGAATGGTTCCGTCCGCCCGCAGCACGGAAAAGGTCGCCATGCCGTGACAACGCCAGCACCACTCGTTTGAAGAACCACGAGACAGGATGGTATCGGCCTGTGCCGACCCCAGAAGCAGGAGAACGAAGGCAATGCCTGACATAAGGAGCCCTCGGCGAAGGTGTTATCCCGTTGCCGCCGGACGCACTCGCCTGTGGGCGGCGATGGGATAATGTCCAAGGCGTTGCGCGAGAAGCAAGAGCGTTCTTGCTTCCCTTCCCTCTATATGCCCAGTTCGCGGGCTACCACCCCGGGTGCCTTTGCCAGGAGGTCTGCCAGACGCTCGGGAGAGCCTCCTCCGGCCTGTGCCATGTGAGCTCTGCCGCCGCCGCGCGCTCCGACGATGGCAGCCAGCTCGTTCATGAGTTTACCCGCTTGAATGCGAGAGGTCAAGTTGTCGGTAACCAGCAGCATCAGGGAAAGCTTGCCGGCATCATGCCCGATGAGCAGCGCCACACCTTTGCCCAGTTTCTCTCTCACCGTGTCGCCGAGGGCACGGAAGGCTTTCGGGTCCGCGAGGGTGACCTCTCGAATGAGCAGCCTGGCGTCACCTATTTCACCGGCTTCGCGGATCCACGCATCAACGTCCGCCCCCGCCATCGCCGTCTGAGCTTTTTCGAGCTCCCGCTCGATTTCCTTCAGCCGATCGAGCAGTGCCGTGATTCTTGGCTCGACGTCGTCCACGCCAACTTTGAGAATTGCACTGATTCGTGCAAGACGGTCTCTGTCCTCTCGGGCCAATTCCTCTGCCGTCACTCCTGTTACTGCTTCGATCCTTCGGGTTCCCGCGGCGACGCCACTCTCGGAGAGGATTCGGAAGTACCCAATCTGTCCCGTGGCGTCCACGTGCGTTCCTCCGCACAGCTCCATGGTGAAGTTGCCCATGCGCACGACGCGAACCGTTTCACCGTATTTTTCACCGAACAGGGCGATGGCTCCTGAGGCTTTCGCTTCGTCGAGTGTTGAGTGCGAGATGTTCACGGCGAGGTTCTCACGAATCCGGGCATTCACCGTTGCTTCAACCTGGCGCAATACCTCGGGCGGAACCGCTTCCCCGCACGTGAAATCGAACCGCAACCGGTCTGGCGATACGAAAGACCCCGCCTGATGAACCTGCGGCCCCAGGGCGGCACGAAGCGCGGCCTGGAGAAGATGAGTGGCCGAATGGTTCCGCATGGTGCGCCCGCGCAAATCACTGTTTACCTGAGCGGTTACGGCCATTCCGACGGAGGGCGCCCCGCGCGTCACCTTTCCGAAATGCACTATGGCGGTTCCCTGTTTTTGAACCCCCGTCACTTCGAACGAAAACTCCGCGTTGAACAACTCCCCTACATCAGCCACCTGTCCGCCAGACTCCGCGTAAAATGGCGTCTGGTCCAGTACAATGGCCCCTTCCGCTAGACCCGTTATCTGTGCCTCCGTCGAAAGGGTATCATAACCGACGAATTCCGAAACGAGACCCTCGCCGAAATTCGTGACGGCTCGATCGAACTTCGCCTGAGCGCGTGATCGTTCCCGTTGCTCTTCCATGCACCGATTGAACCCGTCAAGGTCGATGGTCAGCTTCATATCCTCAGCCATAAGCGCAGTGAGGTCGACGGGCACACCGTAGGTGTCGTAAAGCTGGAATACCTTCTCGCCGTCGAGTACTTTCGATCCGGTTGCCGCCAGTTCCGCGGCAAACGTTTCGAACTGATCGATGCCACGGTTCAGCGTACGCCCGAACTGCTCCTCTTCACGTTTGATGACTGTGGCGACGTGGGTACGGCGCTCTTCCAGTTCAGGGTACGCGCTTCCCATCGTGTCGACGACTGAATTCGTCAGTTCGTAGAGAAAGGGTTCACGCAATCCCAACTGACGACCGGCGCGGCTGGCGCGGCGCAGGATGCGGCGGAGAACGTATCCTCTTCCCACGTTGGACGGGAATCCGCCATCGGTGATGGCCAACGTGAGAGCCCTCATGTGGTCGGCAATGATGCGGAACGGTGTGCCTTCCACTCCCGAGACGTATCCGCGGCCGGTTTTCTCTTCCGTTGCGCGAATGATCGGCATGAACAGGTCTGTGTCGTAGTTGGAGCTCTTGCCCTGGATCACTGAGCAGAGTCGCTCGAAACCTGCTCCCGTGTCTACGTGCGTTTCCGGCAGTGGCGTCAGAACACCATTTTCATCGCGATAGTATTGCATAAACACGAGGTTCCATAGCTCCATGAACCTCGCGTCGTGCACCTCATCGCAGTATTTGCAGTTCGGCCCGCAATCCGGGCGGCCACACCCGCGGTCGGCGCCCATGTCGAGGTGAATTTCCGTGCAGGGGCCGCAGGGGCCGACTTCCGCCATTTCCCAGAAATTGTCTTTGTCACCGTGGCGGGAGATATGGGATCGAGGTATTCCGGCAATCTTCGCCCAGAGTTCCTCGGCCTCATCGTCCGAATGATGAACGGTTGCCCGCAGACGGTCTTTCGGCAGTTGAAGTTCCGAGGTCAGGTACTCCCACGCCCATTCGATCGCTTCCGCTTTGTAGTAATCGCCGAACGACCAGTTCCCGAGCATCTCGAAAAAGGTGTGATGCGTCCCGTCCTTCCCTACGTCCTCCAGATCATTATGCTTTCCTCCCGCTCGAATGCATTTCTGAGAGGAGGCTGCGCGGCGGAATTCCGGAACCCGCTGCCCGAGGAAGATATCCTTGAACTGGTTCATCCCTGCGTTGGCAAACAACAGCGTAGGATCATCGTGCGGGATCAAAGGGGACGAGGGGACTATCCGATGGCCCCGTTTGGCGAAGTAGTCAAGAAAGCCTCGGCGGAGTTCACTTGAAGTCATAGACAATTCTCGTGCAATGAGTTGGAAATGAAAGACGAAATCCCGGGGCCGCCCGCGAGAGACATAAATATCGCAAATGAATGCCTGGATGGCGAATGTCCCCTTTCACCCCGGGGCGAAAGGGGACCGCCAGTAACGTGTTCCAGAGGACGTCTGAACGGGTGTCTCCCGCGGGCGTCGAACGAAAACATGAGCAACCCCGATGGAATCACGCACGCTCGGGAACCTTCCAATTTGAGTACCACACGCTGTCCCCGGGCACCTCTTGGTGTTCCTTCCAGCAGAGTTGCATGGAACGGAACTCGGGAACGTGAGGGCGAACAACACCTTCCCAGAGGCGTTCGACATCCTCAAACGTTCTGAGTGTGTGCGATGGTCTGGATTTTTCGTACTCCTCCAGGAGTTCGCCGGCTTTCCTGCCCAGCCAAGTGACCTCGTCCTCCACCATGCGTTCTCCGATGCGCCGACTGGCTTCGTACGCGTTTCTCCCCATTGCCCACGGAGCGGGGCCGGTTTCCTTGTCCGGCAGACGGGACACGTCTGTGCATTCCGGCATAAGCGCCCAGAGAAGCGAGGTTTCCACTTTCCCGGCATGGTCGCCGCTCGCTCCGTCGCCATCAAAACCGGGAACATTGGCTTCACATTCGGGCAATGAATAGAGGCGGGTCCCGACGTAGGGCTGAATCAGTCTAACCAGGGTTTTTAAGTCCTCCCAGTTCGGTCCGTAATGTCCGGTAAACAGGATAGCCGCGTGGAAACCCAGGACATCGGCCTGTCGCACGTGGTAGCAGACGTTTTTGAGATGCACCCACGGCGGCATGCAGGTCAACCAGCTTCGTTCCACCTCGCCGATGGCCTGGCGCGACCACACGGCATACCCCCCGAGTTCGTGGATGTGCCAGAAATCGCACGGTGCGACGATGCCGCCATGTCGTTCTGCGGCTCGGCAACAGATGGCGTGCGCCTTGAGCGCATCCAGACCGATTGCATTCTGGGGACCGTGCGGTTCGCAAAGTCCGTATGCGAAATACACAACCGGGCACTCAGAGAACGCCTTTTCCAGCTCGTCCGGGAACATCCGTTCCCACCGTACCTCGCGCATGGCGATGCCTCCCTTTGAGTTTCCGAATCAATCAGGTCCAGCCCCTTTGATAGCCGGATAATGCCACACAACTGAGGCGGGAGCAAGAGGGGCCTCTTGGTTTGAGCGGGAACAGCACAACGCCTACCTTTCAAGGAATCGTTCGACAGGAGGTTCCATATGACGAAATCAAAACTTCGCCGTATCGGGGTGGGCATGCTCGGGTACGGATTCATGGGCAAAGTTCACACCGAGTGCTACCGAATGCTTCGGATGTGGTGCGAGACGCTGCCCGTGGAAGTGCACTTTGTCGGTGTGGCAACGAAACACGTCGAAACCGCCGAGTTCGCCGTGGAACAGGCCGGGTATGGGTTTGGAACGACAGACTGGCGGCAGGTTGTTGAGCATCCGGATGTGGACGTGGTGAACATTTGCACGCCTAACGCCCTGCATTTCGAGCAAGCGATGGGCGCGATTCAGTCGGGCAAACACGTGTACTGCGACAAACCCCTCGCCACGAACCCCGACCACGCGAGGACCATGGCGAACGCAGCACAGGCGGCGGGCATCGTCCACCAAGTTACGCAGAACTATCGATTCGTGCCGGCCACTCTGCGAGCCAAACAACTCGTGGACGAAGGACTGCTCGGAAGACCGTACAGCTTCCGCGCGGCGTACCTGCACAGCGGATCCAGCGACCCGGAACGGCCTGCAGGATGGAAAATGCAGGATGGCGGGACGTTGCACGATCTGGGCGCGCACGTTGTGGATCTGGTTCGTCATCTGTGGGGAGATTTCGCCGAGGTTCTGGCGCACCGGCAGGTTTTCGTGCCGTCGCGTCCGATAAGAGCAGGCTCTTCGGAGCGGGTCGCGATATCGGGAGATGACGCCGCGTGGATGCTCACGAAGCTCGCAAATGGAGCGATCGGCACAATCGAGACAAACAAGGTTGCCACAGGTGCGGAGGACGAACTGCGGATAGAACTCCACGGGGAAAAGGGAGCAATCCGGTTCAACCTCATGGAGCCGAACTGGCTCGACGTGTACGACGCGCGTGCCGAAGATGGACCGTACGGCGGGAACAGAGGCTTTCTCCGCATCGCCACCTGCAGCCGTCAGAAGGAACCTTCGGTGATACCGCCGCCTCGCGGCGCGGCCGGGTGGATGCAATTCCATCTCGCCAGCCTGCACTCGTTCGTAGGAAACGTTCTGCGAGGGAGTGCGGGGCATCCCGATTTCTTCGATGGCTGGGCTGTGCACGAGGTTCTCGCCGCGGCGGAGGAATCGAGTCGAACTGGAACATGGGTGAACGTGCGATCTGTGAATTGTCGGGCTGAAGCGGAGGAACAACGATGAGTGGAAACACATTGCCGGAGGCTCTGGCTGGCAGACCCGATCGTCGCGTGATTCTCGGCAAGGCATTGAGAGCAGTCGCCATGCCGCTGGGCGGGATCGGCGCAGGTCAGATTGCTCTGGCTGGCGACGGTGGGTGGCGGCAATGGCAGATAATGAACATACCGAACCATCTGGGGCACGTTCCGCATTCGTTCTTTGCCGTGCGCATGCGTCCCCACGCAGTGCATTTCACGGAACGCCGAAGCCCGGAGGACGTGATGGGTGTCTCACGGGTGCTCATGTCTTCCGCGTTGTACGACAGCCCGGATTTCATTCCCCCCGTGACAAGTTCCGACCACATCGTGCCGGAGGAATCACGGACTCTTCTCCGGCAACTGCCGGGTGTTGACGAGGTTCGTTACGTCGGCGAGTACCCCGTTGCAGAGGTGATTTTCTCCGACCCGTCGCTGCCCCTCCCTGTCACCCTCGAGGCGTATTCCCCCTTTGCGCCTCTCGATGAGGAATTTTCCGGCCTTCCGGCGATCCTGTGTGATCTGGTGGTAACCAATACGCTGGAATCGCCAGTGCATGTCAGCCTGGCGGGGACTCTCCAGAACGCCGTGGGGTGGGACGGCAAGAGCCGGATTTCCGGAACACGGAACCCCGGGTACGGCGGAAATGAAAACCGGGTCGTACGAGCGCGGGGACTGACGTGCATCGAGATGACCAACCCCAGCGTCCCGGCTGAGAGCAACCGGTTCGGGCAGATGGCGCTTTCGCTACTGGGCGGCAATGTGACGTGGCTGGGCAGATGGGACACGTTAGAGGCGTTCTGGGCGGATTTTGCCGACGATGGTGACTTGAGCTGTACGGACGACGCTGCCCCGACTTCCCCTGGATCCACTGCCAACGGCGCATTGTGTCGCTCCGCGTGGCTGAAGCCAGGGGAAACCCTGAAGGCGACGTTTGTCATCTCCTGGTTCTTTCCGAATCATTACGTCAACTGGGATCAGAGCGGTTTCGGGCTGAAGGACCGAAAAAGCCGGTTCCACATTGGCACTCATTACGCGACGCGTTTCCAGAGCGCGCTCGATGTCGCCATGTACGTGAGCGACCACGCGGAAGTGCTCCGGAAACGGACGTTTGATTTTCGCAATTCATTCTACGACAGTTCATTACCGTATTCCGTCCTCGATGCTGTTTCGTCTCAGGCAAGCATCATTCGCAGCCCCACCTGCATGTGGCTGGAAGACGGAACCTTCCATGCGTTCGAAGGATGCCACGGCGCAAGCACGGGTTCCGCCGAAGATGTTGGTGGATGTTGCCCCCTCAATTGCAGTCATGTCTGGAATTACGAACAGGCCCTTGCCCGGCTTTTCCCGCGTCTGGAGCAGGCCATGCGCCGTACGGACCTTCTCCACCAGATGACCGAAGAGGGGCGAATCGGCCACAGGACGCTTTTGCCGTTTTACCTGCCGCGATGGACCGAACCAGCGACAGACGGGCAACTCGGTACTGTGCTGAAGCTGTACCGCGAATACCGAGCCTGCGGCGATCGCGCGTTTCTGGATGAGCTGTATCCGAAGGCGAAAAAGGCGTTGGAGTGGGTTTTCACGAAGCACGATGTCGATGGGAAAGGCATTCTCGACGGGTTCCAGCCGAATACGTACGACTGCGCACTGCATGGCCACAACACGTTTGTCACCGGTCTATATCTGGCCGCATTGCGGGCCGCAGAAGAGATGGCGAAGCTGCTTGGAGACAGCTCTTTCGGTGAGGAGTGCCGCGCCCGGTTTGAATCAGGGAAGGTCGCGATTGATGCCGAATGCTGGAACGGGGAGTACTACATCCAGCGTCCGGAACCCGGGAAAAGCATGGACATGCAATATGGCGAGGGATGCCACATTGACCAGTTGTTTGGACAATGGTGGGCGCACATTCTTGATCTCGGCTACGTATTTCCCAGCGACCATGTCCGCGAGGCGTTGCGCTCCATCCTGCGTTACAACTGGCGGGACAGCTTTTCCGGGTTCCGGCAGAGCCCGCGGGTGTTTGCCTCAGACCATGACAGCGGGCTGCTGATCTGCACCTGGCCACACGGAGGACGACCCGACAAACCAACGCTGTACTCGGACGAGGTGTGGCCGGGAACGGAATACGAGATCGCGGGCCTCTGTCTGTTCGAGGGTTTCGCCGAAGAAGCCTTCAAAGTGGTGGAGGGGCTGAGGAAACGTTACGACGGGGTGCAGAGGAATCCGTGGAACGAAGTCGAGTGCGGTGATCATTACGCGCGCAGCATGGCGAGCTGGACGGTGCTCGAGGCAGCGTGTGGCATGCGTTACGATGCGGGCAGGAGTTTCCTCGGGTTCGGGCCGAACGTTACGCCGGAGCGTTTCCGCGCACCTTTTGTCACGGCGTCAGGATGGGGAGTGTTCAGTCAACGGATAACTGACCAAATGGCTACGGCTGAGGTGATTGTCTCGCACGGAACGATACCCCTCGCGTGCTTCGAACTGGACATGCCTTCAAAGGCCGTGGTTGTCGGTAAGGTGCTGGTTAATGGCAAACCCGTGCGATGCACCTGCTCCACTCTGGACAGGCGAGCACACATAGCCTTTGGGTCGCTTCTGGAGTTGCGCGAGGGCAATACGCTTACGGCGGATGTCAAAACGGCGTAGTGACACGGAGGGCACAAAACCGGAGGGCGGACGACTACCCGCCCTCCCGGTTCTCCCATAGGGCACTTCAGCGCCAGGGCTTTGCCGAGGGATCCTCCGTGCAGAAATGTGAAAGCACGCTGTTCATAACGTCGGCGAACTGAACGCAGTCCTCTTCGGTATACCACTGGTTCAAACCCACATTCACCACGCGGTCGAAAAGGTCGTCCGCTACGGGGCAATCTCCGAGCCGGTACTCAATTTTCCCGCCCTTTGCCGCATAATGGGGGCAATGGAAGGAACAGTCGTCGGCGCCGCTTTTGGTTTTCAGCGTGATGGGATACATGTCGTGATAGATGTGCCAGTCCGGCCGCCCGTTCCGTCCCCGGATACCGGCGCCGATTCCGGCGTCTTTGAGGGCCTTCGCAATTTCCTGCCCCAGTTCGATTGTTTCGGGGAAGAAACGGAGCGTGTAGCCGACCTCACCGTCGGGATCGTTCATCGTCTGCGGACGAATTTCCCGGTACGTTTTCAGTCTGCCGGTGATCTGGCGTTTCACGGTCCGGAAACGCGCCACCGTTTCCGGCATCTTCGATAGTTGCACGACATCCACCGCAGCCTCAAGCTCGGACATGCGGTAGTTGGTGCCACAGAACAGCTCTCCCTCATACCGTGGAGGCGCGAAACGTTCCGGACGCCACAATCCGCCGCCCTCTGAGAGACAGTTGGCACGATCCCAGAGGCGCTCGTCGTCGGTGATAAGCAGCCCTCCCTCTCCTCCGCCCACGATCTTGTATGCAGAGATACTAAAGATTCCTACGTCACCGAAAGTGCCCACGTAGCTTCCGTTCACTTTGCCGCCACAGGATTGGGCGCAGTCTTCCACCACCTTCAGGTTGTGCTTACGCGCAACTGCCATGATTGCGGGCATGTTACACACGCTCCCCATCACGTGGGTCGGTGCGAGGGCAACGGTGCGCGGGGTGATAAGCGCCTCGATCTTGGCCGGGTCCATGTGAAGCGACTCGTCTACGTCGCAGAACACCGGCACGCCCTTCGCCATCACCACCGCTGCTGCAGTGGCGAAAAAACCGATCGCAGGGCATATCACTTCTGTTCCCGGACCAACGCCGACCGCGACAAAGGCCGCATGGAGCGCCCCTGTCCCCGAACTGAGACCGATCGCGTAACGAGAGCCGAATGTTTCCCTCGCAACGCGCTGGAACGCCTGCACACGCGACTCTGGAAGGCCGCTGTAATAGTTGGCAAGAAAGGGACCAGCTCCCAGGTCCTCTTCCGCGAGAATCGACTGGATCTTTTCCAACGCCGGTTTGCTCAAGCCAAACCGTTCCGCGATGGACATGAACTCCTCGACACCGATTTTCGGTCTCCCTTTACCTTTGAACCCGGTGACCGATTTCATACTGGATTGCAACGCTTTCTGTTCCGCATCGCGATGGCCTGCCATTGATCATTCTCCCCGGCGAGATGGATTGGTTGAACCGCGGACATACGCCCGATGGAATGTACCTCCGCACGGGCGCGAGGGCATACGGGCCGTGGCGGAAGCGCTGTGCCGAAGCGTACATTTTCTTCCTCTTTTCGCCAGACAAGGGATGAGAAGCCATGCCGCGTTTTGACGTCGTCGGTTTTGGGATTGTGACGATTGACCACATCGGCCTTCTTGACCACTACCCTGCCGAGGATACCAAACAGCGCCTCCGAATGTATGTGCAACAGGGCGGCGGCACGGTAGGTACACCCCTCGTTGCGTGCGCAAGGTTGGGTCTCAACGCCGCGTATATCGGCCGCATCGGCGACGGCCCGTCAAGTCACGCAGTGTTGGATGACTTCCGCCGCGAACGGGTGGACACCACCGGGGTAGTTTCCGTGAAAGGATATGAGCCACCGGTGGGTCTCATTCTCGTTAACCCCGCCACCGGCAGTCGGACGATCTGCTGGTACGGGTCTGACTCGGACATTCTGCAACCGGAGGAGCTTGATCGGGGTGCTGTGGAATCGAGCTCGATGTTGTATCTGGATGCGCGAGAACCATTTGCGTCAGTTGTCGCGGCGGGTTGGGCGCACGCGGCGGGGCGAAAAGTGTTCATTGACGCGGACAATGTTACCGAGGGAATCGCTGATGTACTGCCGCTGTGCGACACGATCATTGCGTCACAGAACTTCGCGCTGAAATACTTCGGCGATTCAGATCCAGAGCGAGCCGCCCGGAAGTTGCATGAGCGCTTCAGGGTGGTGTGCGGAGTTACGGCCGGATCCGCCGGGTCGTATCTGGCAACACCGGAGGAATCATTCCGGCAGCCCGCGTTCGAAGTCGATGTCGTTGACACTACGGGAGCAGGTGACGTCTACCACGGAGCATTCGCGGTGGGTTTGTTGCGGAGATGGCCGCTGCGCGACACTGCGTGCTTCGCGTCGGCGGTGGCGGCGATGAAATGCCGGGAACTGGGGGGAAGGTCAGGAATTCCGCGTTTTGCGGAGGCGTGTGCATTCCTGAACGAACGGGGAATGCACGGAGCGTGGGAGAACTGATGCGGCCGATCGCTGAGATCGTGGATGCGATCTCGAGACGTACACTGACTCTGGACGGCACCGATCATCCGGTGCAGATTGACGAAAATGACATTTCCCGTGTGTATTTGCCGCTTGCACGGCTGGTACGTGAAAGATCCGCGTGCGTCGCGACAAGGCGCTATATAGTTGGCATTTCGGGACCCCCCGGCGCCGGAAAGAGCGTCAGTGCAACCATTCTGGCCGCGTGTCTGGAAGAATTGGGCGCGGGCGTGGTTGTCATTCCTTTGGACGGATTCCATTTCCCGAATGAATACCTCAGAACCCATCGAGGTCCGGACCACGCAGGAGAGGAGCGATCGCTTGCCGATTTGAAGGGCTGGTACCCGACGTTCAACGTGAAGCGCGCGCTGGATGCACTGGAGGCTGTTCGGGCGGGTCAACGGGTGCGTCTGCCGGTATACAGCCGTGTCCTCCACGACCCCGTGGAAGGAGGGCTTTCCATTGAGCCATCGCACCACGTGGTGCTGGTAGAAGGGAATTACCTTTTCTTCCGAGAAGGCCTGTGGAATCGGGTGTACGAACTTCTGGACCTTACTGCGTTTGTGACGGCGCCAAGAGAGGTTCTCATCGCGCAGCTTCGCGAACGCCACATGCGCGGCGGGCGCTCGGCACGGGAGGCGGAGGAAAAGATCAGGAAGGTTGATGAGCCCAACATGGATGCCATTCTCGGAACCAGGAACCGCGCCGAATTTGTGATCGAGGGCGTGCGGGGTTCCCTCGCGATGGAAAGGAAGGGAGTATGATACCAACGACGCGAATCGGCGCGCTGGAAGTCAGTCGGCTTGCCATCGGAGGGAATCCGTTCAGCGGAATTTCGCATCAAAGTCGGGAAAGAGACCTTGCGATGCGGGACTTCTTCACCGTGGCCCGCATCAAGGAAACGCTCGCAAAATGCGAAGAACACGGGATAAACGTTCTTTTCGGACGTGCTGACAACCACATCATGCGCACCCTCGTAGAATACTGGAACGAAGGAGGGCGAATCCGCTGGTTTGCGCAGACTACTCCCGAACGATCCTCCCTGCACGATGTCATCCGGCAGGCCGCGGGCAACGGAGCATCGGCGATCTACATCCACGGCGGCACCGCGAAGGATTTCCGCGATACCGGCAACTGGGCGGGCCTCGCCGAGGCCGTTGACCTCATTCGCTCTCTCGGACTGCCCGCCGGCTGCGCAACGCACCAGCCCGATTTCCACTCTGAGAGGCGAGCACACGGGGTGGATGTGGACTTCTGTCTTCAGTCGCTTTACAGCCTCGAGGGCCGACGCGGGAAGATCGATCAGCACGACGAGCATGAGCAGTTTGATGATGGGGATCGCCTTCCCGCGCTGAAGGCTATTGCTGCCAACCCTGAACCGACATTCGCGTACAAAGTGCTTGCCGCGGGACGGAAAGACGTCGGGCGTTCATTGACGGAAGTCGTTACCTGCCTGAAAGAACAGGACGGAATTCTCATGGGGATGTGCCCTGACACGAACCCCGGTATGGTGGCGGAGAATGCTTCACTTGTGAGCAGCCTGCTTCGCTCCTTGCCAGAAAGCGTCTGATGCAACTGATCCTCGTTCTGTGTATGGCAACCGGCCTAGGGTGGTTCATCGGAAGTCGTCCTGTTCTGGGCGCGCGGCTGGCGCGGTCGGGTCACACGGTCATGCTGGTCGCGATTGCGTTGCTGCTGTTTGCGATGGGTTATTCGCTCGGTTCGCGTCCGGACATCATTGCACAGGCCGGAAGGCTGGGTATTGAGGCTGTGAGCCTGGCCCTTGCGGGGGCTTCCGGAGCGGTCGTTTCAGTGTGGCTGTCGCGCCGGTGGAGAAACGCGCGGAATACCCGGCAGGAGTGAATGTGACAGTTTTCGTGCTATTGTGCGTGAGCTCCGGTGTGCTGGTTGGCTTTTTCGGGGGAGGTGTAATTCCCGGCGTCGACACGGCAATCGTTGTGCTCCTCGTCGTGCTTGTTTTCGGCGTCGGGCTTGACCTCGGGGTGCGTGGCGACGCACTTTCGAGGGTGCGCTCGCTCGGGATTCGAGCGATTGTGATCCCGGTCATTTCGTGTGTCGGGAGCTTGACGGGTGTTGCGCTGGTGGCGTCGGCCTTTTGGGGACACCCTCTCAAAGACGCATTTGCACTTGGAAGCGCGTTTGGATGGTACAGTCTTTCGGGCCCGATGCTGACTCATTTGGGTGGGCCGGAACTCGGGGCTCTCGGGTTCCTTTCCGATGTGCTGAGAGAACTCCTCGCGTTTGTTTTGATTCCCGTTGTGGCGGGCCGAATCGGCTCTGCGGAGGCAGTGGCGCTCGGAGGCGCGACATCGATGGACACGACGTTACCCCTGATTGCCCGAACGACGAACGGCGAAGCCGCACCTCTCGCCTTCGCCCATGGCATGGTGGTAGGCCTGATCGCGCCGGTGCTCATCCCTTTCTGGTTCCGATTCTAACTTGCCACCGCGAGCAGCGAAGGATTACTTTTCCGAACCCGTGTGATGAGTCCCACCGTGACCCATCGGTGAACAGGCATGATACGTTTCGCACGAACTACCTGTGATTTCTGCGGCGTCTGCGTGGGCGTATGCCCCGTTGACGCCATCTCCCTTTTCAGAGCGGAGTTGTTGATCGACCACGCGAAGTGCATTTCCTGCAACTTCTGCGTCGACGTGTGTCCTTCCCGTTCACTGCACGGTGAGGAGGAAAAGGATACACGGGCTGAGAACCGGCCGGGAGTCTCGCCATGAAGATGCGCGACTCATACGACATCGTTGTGGTTGGTGGCGGTCCCGCGGGGTGCGAGGCCGCGCTTTTTGCGGCGCAGAACGGTGCGTCGGTGCTTGTGGTGGAGAAGGATCCGGACATCGGAATTCCCGTCCGGTGCGCGGAAGGGATCAGCGTCAGGGCACTCCGCGAATTCTACGAACCGGACCCTCTGTTCTGCCGACAACATGTGAATGAATACCAGCTGGTTGCCCCGAACGGAACACGGGTAGAAGTGAGCGGGATTGGAGAAGGCGTGATCCTCGACCGGAAGGTATTTGACCGGATGGTGGCGGAGGACGCGGCGAGGGCGGGTGCCCACATCATGGTGAATGCGAGCGCCGTCGGGGCTTCCAGGGAGGGTGACGGAGTTGTCGTTCATCTGGAGGGTTTGCCGGATGTGCGCTGCCGGGTGATGATAGGCGCTGATGGTGTGGAAAGCCGGGCAGGCCGTTGGCTTGGCCTGCGGACTGCGTGTCGTCCCCATGACATGGAAACGGCTGCCCAGTTTGTGCTGGGTGGGATTGATATCGTTCCGACGCGCTTCGAGATGCATTTTGGAACACAACTTGCCCCGGGCGGTTACTTCTGGGTGTTCCCGAAAGGAAAAGGCGTCGCGAATGTCGGTCTGGGAATCAGCGGCTCTCACGGCGGGTCTGCCACTCCGTTGGAGTTGCTGGAGCGCGCGGTTCAGAGGCTTTTCCCCGGTGCTTCGGTTCTCGGGCGCGTGCTGGGCGGGATCCCGTGCTCGGGTGGCTTGAAAACGATTGTAGGCGACAACGTGATGCTGGTAGGAGATGCAGCCCACCAGGCAAATCCGCTCACCGGTGGCGGCATCGCGACGGGCCTCAAAGCGGGAAGGATTGCGGGAAGGGTGGCTGCGGAAGCGATTCGG